>JBGQIR010000009.1:0-19889 GCA_041498535.1 Methylomirabilis sp. (SeqCode) | reverse complement strand
GCATCATCCGCTTTGAATTCCTTCTGCTTGCACTGAGGCACCCAACCACATGTACACATCCCGTTCACCATGAGCTTGTCGAAGGGTGCGTATTTTGGGCTTCGACAGGCTCAGCCCGAACGGGTTTCTTGTGAAAGTATTTCTGAGTCACCACACTAGGGGGGAAGATGTCATTTTATGGTATGGGCAGATAATGTGGTTGAATTAAGGGACGTTAATAGGCGTTGTTAGATAACGTCGTATAAGAGATGTTATGTAAACAATAAGAAATAACCTTACCAATTCGCCTTCGCAGAACGCATCCGCGCGAGTCGCCCCTCTCGTAGAAAGGCGACTACCTGAGTCTCCCCTATTTCAACAACCTGGGGCTCTCTTAGGCGAAAATCGACGCGATGAAATTTTGGTCTGGAATTCACACTGTGGATGGCAACTGAACGAGGCGGAAGACAACAAAACACCTGGCGATTAGTGTGAGGCAGTCAGATCACATCTTGTATTTTCCGAAGTCTTCGGGCTTGAGATTCTCAAGCCACTCCTTCCACTTATCGGTTTCTTCCTTTTCCTCGGACACCTCGATGTTCTTTGCTTGGGTAACAACATTCTCAGTGACAAAGATAGGCGCGTTCACGCGGAGGGCTAGTGCAATCGCATCACTCGGCCGGGAGTCGATGCTGACCACGCTACCATTGTAATTCAATTCAATGGTTGCGTAAAAGGTGTTCTCCTTAAGGTCATTGACGATAATCTGCTGGACGGTAATTCCGAGGCCTTCCAGGATGTTCTTGAGCAGATCGTGGGTCATCGGTCGAGGGGTCGAAACCTTCTCAAGTTCAAGGGCGATAGCATTCGCCTCAAAAATCCCGACCCAAATCGGCAAGGCGCGGCGCTCCTCCGGATCCTTCAAGATAACAATCGGCATATTTGTGATAGGATCCAGCGCGATGCCGCGCACCGTCATCTTAATCAGCATCACCTTCTCCTGATTTCCGAGTCGATCGAAAAAGGGAAGCGAGTTTCTGGTAGGTGGCGGCCGGGTGTTCGGGAATCACTTTTGTCGCTCCCACAACCGGCATGACATTGGTGTCGCCAGTCCACCGCGGAACAACGTGTAGGTGAAGATGATCCTCGACGCCGGCGCCTGCCACCTTTCCCACGTTCATGCCAAGGTTGAACCCACCTGGGTTCATGATCTGGCGTAGTGTCCATACACCGCCTGTCTTGTCCCGTGAAGTCAGGGTCCCTTCCAAGGAGGATGTGTGAGTCAGGATCATCCGCCCTCTTTGATTTGTAATGTAGCATCCTGCCTCGAGTCTCGCAAGATGTTTTTGCAGCATGCCGTCATTCGATGTGACAGAAAGCACGCTCTCGCCACCAGCAGCTTTCAACGTCATCCCTCTGGCGGCCCCATCGATGCGGACAGGGATAGCGTGCCGAGCTCTTGTGGACGCCTTTTCTCCGGAAGGGGTTCGTCGTGCTAAGTGATGGAGGCTCTGACTGGACGGATGTGAGGAGAAGCCGGGGTTGGTCCTCTGTTCCCGTTGGCATGCCGTTCCTGCGGGGAACCTCTGTCGATTAGCTGTCGATGAGCGCCTTCAATTCCTTCCCTGGCTTAAAGAATGGGACGCGTTTCGGCGGGACCTGGACCGGTTCACCACTCTGCGGGTTCCGACCTTGCCGGGCGCGCCGCTTCCGGATACGGAAGCTCCCGAAGCCGCGGAGCTCGACCTTACCGTCATCTTTTGAGGCCAACGCCTTGGAAATGCTATCGAGGATGCTATCAACGACGAATTCGGTATCCTTCTTCGTAAGATGAACGCGGGTGGCAACCAACTCTACCAAGGCGGCTTTCGTCATGACTCTACTCTCCTTCGCATCCGAGAATCTGGTGCGCACACCGGATCAGCAGGATTCAATCACCGGAGAAGATAGTCCACGGAGAAGGTCGAAAACGAACTGGCGGGCAGATCGATGTTAAAAGGGACTGCGCGAGTCAGTAGATCCAGGAGGAAAAACCGCCGCTTCCGCTCCTGAATCACCGTCGGCTTCCCGGGGATCCCGGCCAAGCTGGCCGCCCGGTTAATGGCGTCCTGAAGATTGCCGAGCTGGTCTACCAATCCAAGCGATTGGGCCTCTCGTCCGCTGAAGATCCGCCCATCGGCCAGCGCTTCGACCTTCTTACGATCCAACTTTCTCGCCTTGGCGACGACATCTATAAACTGATCATGGACATCATCTAACAGCCGTTGGAGAATTTGTCGCTCGGCGTCAGTCATCTCTCGGGTTGGCGAGGCAAGGTCCTTATGCTCGCCGCTCTTCACGACCACAGACCTCACCCCGATCTTTTGCAAAAGGCCGGTGATGTTTGGGACCTGAATCAACACCCCGATGCTTCCAGTAATGGAGCCGGGATTCGCCACAATGACATCCGCGGCGCTGGCGATATAGTACCCGCCTGATGCGGCCAGGCTGCCCATAGAGGCGACAACAGGTTTCCTCGTCACCTGGCGGGTCTTAATGAGTTCCTCGTAGATCTCCTGAGAGGGAGACACACCGCCCCCTGGGCTGTTGATCCTGAGGACGATGGCCTTTACGGTTGGGTTCGTTCGGTGTTTTTCGAGCTGCTCGATGATCTCTTTGGAATCCAGGATGACCCCTTCAACCGTGATCAGGGCCACCTTGCTTCCGCCGAAGCGCTGCCACCTACTCAGCGAGAACGCTAGGCCGAACACGAGCAGGAGGCCCACAATGACCACCAAGCTGACGACAAGCCAGTTCCGCTTCACGCCCCTTCACTCTCTTCTGTGCGGTGAGCTAGTGCCATTCCAACGCGATGCGCCGAGTGTGGGCGGCATCCCTCATGGCAACGGTCGCGACCGCGCGGAACGGCAAAGTCGCCATAAAGAGTTGGAACGGCACTAGACCTCCTCGTCCTGTTGATCCTGGCGTCGCCGAAGCGGCGGGGCCGAATCGGTATCACTGTCGCGCTCGCCTTGGCCGTCCACGTATGCCCGAAGACTTAGCCCGAGCTTGCGTTCGTCCGCATCCAGCTTGATGATCTTCAGGGTGAGCTCGCTCCCGACGGAAACCACATCCTCCGGCTTGGCCACCCGTTCATGACTGAGCTCGGAGATGTGGAGGAGCCCTTCCACCCCGTCCTCCAACTCGACGAAGGCGCCGAAATCGGTCAGACGGACCACCTTGGCCTTCACGTCCATGCCAACACGGTACTTATCCGGAACAATTGATTGCCAGGGGTCGGGCTGGCTCTGCTTGAGCCCAAGGGAGATTCGACGATTGCTCTTGTCCACGTGCAAGACAACAGCCTCAACCTTGTCCCCTCGCTTTAAGACCTCCGAAGGGTGGCGGACTCGCTTGGTCCAGGACATATCAGAGACATGAATCAATCCGTCTATCCCCTCTTCCAACTCGACAAAGGCGCCGAAGTCAGTAAGATTCCGGATCGTCCCTTCGACCCGTGTCCCGACCGGGTACCGCTCCTCCACGGACAACCATGGATTCGGTTCAGTCTGGCGCATCCCCAAAGAGATCCGCTTATTGGCTTTGTCCACATCCAAGATCACCACCTCCACTGGATCTCCAACGGAGACGACCTTGGAGGGGTGTTTGACGCGCTGGGTCCATGACATTTCTGAAATATGAACTAACCCCTCGATTCCCTCCGCCAACTCGACAAAGGCGCCATAGTCGGTCAGGCTGACCACCTTCCCCCGAACGCGGGAGCCCACAGGGAACCGCTGATCGACATCCTCCCAGGGGTCCTTCGAGCGCTGCTTGTAGCCAAGGGACACCCGCTCAGCTGCCCGGTCGAACTTCAGCACGACGACTTCGACCTCATCGCCTACGGCAAAGAGCTCGGAGGGGTGACTGACACGACCCCAGGACATGTCGGTGATGTGAAGCAAACCATCCAGCCCGCCAAGGTCGATGAACGCGCCGTACTCGGTGATATTCTTGACCTTGCCCCGTATGACCTTCCCCTCCTCCAACGATTGCAAGGTCGTATCCTTGAGGGCGCGCCTCTCCTCCTCCAGGAGCTCCCGCCGTGAGAGGACGATGTTGCCCCGGCGCTGATTCAATTTGATCACTTTCATCGGGAACGTTTTCCCGATAAGTTTGTCGAGGTCCCGGACCGGCCGGAGATCAACTTGGGAGCCTGGGAGAAAGGCCCTCACACCGATATCCACCATCAAGCCGCCTTTGGTGCGGCCCAGGATCATCCCATTGATCACCTCGCCCTGCTCATACGCCCGACGGATATCGTCCCACACCTTGATCTTCTCTGCCTTCTCCCTCGAAAGGACGACCAGACCGTCGCTATCCTCTTTCTGTTCCAGGTAGACATCGACGGTATCACCGACCTTAATAGTGTTTTCTCCAGAGGGGCCCTGGAACTCCTTCAGGGGTATCGTGCCTTCGGACTTGTAGCCGATATCAATCAGGACCGTGTCGTTTCTGATTTCTAACACGGTTCCCCTGACGATCTCTCCCTCGACGATTTCCCGGAGGCTTTGGGCGTAAAGATCGACCATCTCCTGGGAATGTTCCTGGACGCCGAGCTCGTTATCCAGGTCGTACGTCGATGGGGAAACCGCCTCCTCCAACTCCTCTGCCTCAGGCATCATACCCTTTCGTTCCTCCCTCTGATGAGATGGTCATCCGCTCTGCTCCTTGGCTCCTCGTGTCTCGGTTGGCATAGCGTCTCCCGTGACGTGAGTCCGATCGCCCGATACACCTGCGCCGCCCTCCGACCGGGCATTAAGGGCGGCGATCCTCTCCATGATCGTCTGGCTAAAGGCAACGATCTCCATTTCCGATTCGCCTGCCTGGGCCTCTGCAAAGCGAAGCGGTGGGCCGAACGTGACAGTGATTCGACGGGGCCTCGGAAATCGTGCGCCCCTTGGAAGCACCTTTTCCGTCCCGCGATGCAGTATCGGAATCACCGGCGCTCCTGTCCTCGCTGCAATCAGTCCTATTCCTGGCTTTGCGGGCCGCAAGTGAATCCCATCCCCCCGCGTCCCTTCGGGGAAGATCACGACCATCTCCCCTTGTTCCAAGAGGAGGATCGCCCGCTTCATGGCCTGCAAGTCAACGCGCCGCCGTTTGACGGGAAATACCTGGTACTGTCGGAGCAGCCAAGCAAACGGGGGGAAGCGGAACAGTTCCTCCTTGGCCATATAATGAACAAGACGCGAAACGGCAACCCCGACGATGATAGGATCGATGAAGCTAACGTGATTCGCCGCAAGAATCGCGGGCCCCATCTGAGGAACAAACTCCCTCCCCTCAACACGCATCCGAAAGACGACTTTCGCAATGCCGAGACAGAACAGGCGACTCGCCCTATAGACGAGAAGCTGGATCGTCTTCTGGAGGGAAAAACCCTGCAAAAACGCGAACTTCATAATATACCCCGGTGTCCAGGCAATGCAAGAAAAAAATGTGCGCCCGTCACGTGCAACGTCTCGACGCGATCAGCCTCCGCCTGATTTCCTCCTCCATTGCCTCGACGACTTGAACAGCGTTCACATCGGTGGTATCGATGGTCATGGCATCATCTGCTTTTCGGAGCGGCGAGGCACTTCTCCCCATGTCTCTGGCGTCTCGTGCCTTGATCTCCTCCGCGAGCTCCTCCAGCCCTCGAGGGGTACCCGCAGCCTGGGCCTCGAGGTACCGGCGTGTTGCTCGCACCTCCAGGCGCGCCTCGAGGTAGAACTTCACATCGGCGTCCGGAAACACGACCGTACCAATGTCGCGCCCGTCCATCACGATCCCCCCTTGCGCCGCCATTTCTCTCTGGCGCGCGACCATGACACGACGGACGCTGGCGAACGCCGAGATGTTCGAAGAGGCCTGTTCCACCTCTGGCTTCCTGATCTGGCGGCTCACGTCCTGCCCATCCACGAGAACCAGCTCCCGATCACCCGAAGGCACGAGCGCGATGGACAATGTGTCAGCAAGGCGTCGAGCCCGTCCCTCATCGTCCGGATCGAGGCCCGCCTCAAGTGCCTTCCAGGCCAGGGCCCGGTACATGGCGCCGCTATCGATATACCGGTATCCAAGCCGCTTGGCCAGGAGCCGTGCCGCGGTGCTTTTCCCGGCCCCGACCGGCCCGTCGATGGCGATGATGAGGCGGCCATATGCCCTTCCCGCTTCCCTGTCACCGTGCGTGGCCGGGATGGGCATTAGCCCTCCACAGACACGGCCGCACCTGGTAGAATCGCGCTCAGTCGGGCCCAGAAATCGGGGAACGAGCTGGAGACGCAGAGCGGGTCGGAGATGCTGGTCGTTCCCGTTGCCGCGAGGCCTGCCACAGCCAAGGCCATGGCCATCCGGTGGTCTCCCCAACTGTCGCAGTCACATCCGGAGAGCGAAGCGCCTCCTCGGAGCACTAATCCATCCGGTCGCTCCTCCACCTCCGCGCCGAAACGACGTAGCTCCTTCGCAAGAGCGGCAAGCCGATCCACCTCTTTGACCCGCAGCTCTGCCGCATCCCGTATGATGGTGGGACCTTTCGCGACTGCCGCAGCCACAGCGAACGCCGGGATCTCGTCGAGCATTCGGGGGATGAGGGTCCCTCCGACTTCAGTCCCGCGCAACGCGTGACTCCTGACAGACAGGTCGGCCACCGGCTCGCCGGAGGCCATACGGTGTTGGCTCAACTCAACCACTGCCCCCATTGATGCGAGGGCATCAAGCAGGCCGGTGCGCGTCGGGTTGATGCCCACCCCTCGCAATGTCAGCTCCGAGCCCGGAATGACCAGAGCCGCCACAAGAAAGAAGGCGGCCGCCGAGAAGTCGCCGGGGATCGACATGTGCAGAGGCGGGATGCTCGTGGCGGCCTGTACGCGGACGCTCAACCCGTTGCGGCGGATCGGGATCCCCACCGCTTCGAACATCCTCTCCGTGTGATCCCGAGAAAGGAACGGCTCTGTCACCGCCGTCTCCCCCTCGGCAAATAGGCCAGCAAGAAGGATCGCGGACTTGATTTGGGCACTGGCAATCGGACTGACGAAATCAATCGCCCTGAGGCGGGCGCCCATGATTGCGAGGGGAGGGAGATTGCCGCCGGCCCGACCCAGGATCGCGGCCCCCATCGACCTGAGGGGCACGGCAATCCTGGCCATCGGCCTCTTGCGGAGGTATTGGTCACCGGTAAGAACTGAGAAGAACGGCTGTGCGGCCAACACCCCCGCCAGCAGGCGGATCGTTGTCCCGGAATTCCCCACATCCAGGACCTCCTCCGGCTCCTTCAACCCGCGGAGCCCGCATCCTTGAATCCGGAGCTGATCATCACCGAGCTCTTCGATGACGGCGCCCATGGCGGCCAAGGCCTTGGCGGTGCGGCGACAGTCGTCGCTCCGTAAGGCTCCGGTGATCTCGGTGATGCCGTCGGCCAGCGATCCCAGGATGATGGCGCGGTGGGTGATCGACTTGTCGCCTGGGACGGTCAGTTCGCCCTTCAGGGGACCGGCCGGGATCACGCGCATCCGCTCTATTCCTGTCTCGCGCATGTGCCCTCGATTCGGTGAACGAACGAGTCCAGCACCCGCTCGGTACCCGCAGGCCCTTCCACGCAATGCCACTCGCTCTCTTCTTCGTGACGAAACCAGGTGAGCTGGCGCTTGGCGTAGCGCCTGGTGTCACGCTTCAGACAAGTGACCGCTCGGTCAAGGGTGGTGTGCCCTTTCACGTATCCGATCAGATGCCGATAGCCGATGGCCCGCAGCGGCTTGAGAGCAGGAGAATAGCCGCGGTCGAGCAGCCTGCGAACCTCCTCTAAGAATCCCCTGGCCAACATCTCCTCTACCCTCTTCTCAATCCTCTGATAGAGCTCCTGCCGGTCCCGCTCAAGCCCGAATCGGAGGATGGGTCCTGGCACCGGCGTGTGATGTCGCCGTGCCTGCACCCTGAGGGCCGAGATGGGGCGGCCGCTCAGCGCCAATACTTCGAGCGCTCGCACGATCCGGAACAGATCGTGTGGGTGGATGGCAGCCGCCGCCTCCGCATCGAGCGTCTGAAGCCGCCGGTGAAGGGTGGAGACACCGTTCCGCGCCGCCTCCTCGCGCAGTGCCTCCCTGAGCGGTGTGTCCTCTCCTGGCCCCTCGAACAAGCCACGTAAGAGCGCTCTGACATAGAGACCGGTCCCGCCCACCAGGATCGGCACATGTCCGCGTTCACGGATCTCGGCAATGGTGATGCGCGCCAGTCGAGCATAGTCGGCAGCGGTGAACGACTGATCCGGTTCCACGAGATCCAGGAGGTGATGGGGGATCCTCCGTCGCTCGTCGGCGTCGGGCTTCGCCGTACCGATGTCAAGGCCGCGGTACACTTGCAATGAGTCCGCCGCAAGGATCTCGCCCCCTACTCTTTCCGCCAGCGCGAGGGCGAGGTGTGACTTCCCGACTGCGGTCGGCCCGAGAAGCACAATGAGTGGCGTAGGTGTCACGCGCTCACCAGCCCCCTGACATCATCATTGTACACCAATGATACAACATGGCGTTCATCCTCATCAACGCAGCCCGCGCAAGACGCCGCCCCATGATCGCCTGGTCAGCGGAGACGGGAGTCACCCAGGAGAGGTTCAGCGGATCACAGCTCACCTTGGCAGCTTCAAGGCCTGTAAGATCCGGCCCGGGGCTTCAGCCTTGTTGAGGACGTAGAAATGAAGGCCAGGGATACCGGCGTCAAGGAGTGCCTGGCATTGGCGGATGGCGTACTGGACACCCACATCTCGTTGCGCATGAGGATCATCCCGATACTGTTGCAGGTCGGCAAGAAATGGTGCCGGCAGCCTGGCCCCGCATAAGGTTGCAATACGTTGAACCTGACCCAGGTTGATCACTGGCAGGATACCTGGAATCAGCGGTGCGACAATACCCGCCTTGTTGTAACGCGTGCGAAATTCCAGGAAATCGGCATTGTCATAAAAGAGCTGGGTGATCACTGCGTCGGCGCCTGCCTCCACCTTTCGCTTCAGGTTCGCCAGATCGAGCTCAGGGCTCGGCGCCTCCTGATGCGTTTCGGGATAGCCAGCGACTGCGATGCCGAAGTGGGGGAACTCCTGGCGAATCAGCGCGACGAGCTCGTTGGCGTACGCAAGCCCGCCCTCAGGTTTCTTGAACGCCGCCTGCCCTTTGGGGGGATCGCCCCGCAAGGCGACGATATTGTCGATGCCCAAATCGGATGCCTTCTTCAACCACTGGCGGATCTCATCCTTCGTCGATTCCACGCAGGTCCGGTGGGCTGCCGTTGTGACGCCGAATGCTGTGCTGATCCTCACGGTCAGCTCCAACGTTGTGTCCCTGGTCGATCCTCCTGCACCGTAGGTGCAGGATACGAAGGAAGGCCGGAAGACCATCAAGGCATCGAGGGCGGCGAATAACTGCGCCTCCCCGGGGTCAGACTTGGGCGGGAAGATCTCGAAAGAGAGTCCGAACGTGCCCTTGCCGTACGCGTCAGCGATCTTCATCCGGATCGAATAGCTCCCCGGCCCCGCCGAAACCTCATCTGCGGGGCCGCAGGACCGCTGATTGAATTTCACCGCCCCCTGACATCCTGCGCAAAACGCTCGTACTCAGGGCCGGCAAGATTTCCTCGATCTCGAGGGAATGTCCCATTAGCAGACCGGCCCTTCCGCTATCCTCCACCATCGCGCGCTCACGCCAAAAACAAAGGCCCTCGCGGGCCTTCCGCCCTGGTGCGAGGGCCTGTGACGTGCTATTGCCTGACTCGGATAGGTGCTGACCTGATCGCCTCGTTCTCGCTATCTCGTCCCCATTGAGGGTCGAGCATCAGTGCTTGCCCGGCCCTTTGATCCAGGTCATCATCGAGCGGAGTTCCTTGCCCACCTTCTCGATCGGGTGCTCCGCGTCCTTCTTGCGCATCGCAAGGAAGCCCGGTCGGCCAGCCTGATTCTCGAGGATCCACTCGCGAGCGAAGGTCCCGCTCTGGATTTCGTCCAGGATCTTCCGCATCTCGGCCTTGACCCGCTCGTCGATGACGCGGGGGCCGCGGGTGTAGTCACCGTACTCTGCCGTGTCGCTGACCGAGTAGCGCATGTACGCCAAGCCACCCTGGTAGACGAGGTCAACGATCAGCTTCAACTCATGCATGCACTCGAAAAAGGCCAGTTCCGGTTGGTAGCCCGCATTCACCAGCGTCTCAAATGCGGCCTTGACCAAAGCAGAGATCCCCCCACACAAGACCGTCTGCTCACCGAACAGGTCGGTCTCGGTCTCCTCACGGAAGGTGGTCTCCAGGACACCGGCCCGCGTGCAACCGATCCCCTTCGCGTAGGCCAGCGCCACCTCTTTTGCCTTCCCCGAAACGTTCTGGTGGATGGCCAGCAGGGCCGGGACGCCGGCGCCTTCGGTGAACACCTGGCGCATCAGGTGCCCTGGGGCCTTGGGCGCGATCATCGAGACGTCCACGGTCGCCGGAGGGAGGATTTGATGGAAGTGGATGTTGAAGCCGTGGGCGAACATCAGGGTCTTGCCCGGTTTCAGCGCCTTCTCGATCGCCTCCTGATACACCTGCCTGTGGGTCTGGTCGGGCAAAAGGATCATGATGATATCGCCTGTCTGAGCCGCCTCCTCGCATGTTGCGACCTTCAGGCCGTCGGCCTTGGCCTTGTCCCACGATGTACTCCCCTTGTAGAGGCCGACGATCACATCCATGCCGCTGTCCTTGAAATTCAAAGCATGGGCGTGGCCCTGACTTCCATATCCCATGATGGCGATGGTTTTTCCTTTCAACAACGAGAGATCTGCGTCTTTGTCATAGTAGAGCTTCGCCATCTTCCCTTCTCCCTATCCCCTCTCCTACAGGTAGGCTTGAGCCGTAAGGTTCAGCAGTCGCGCGTTCAGGCCGACCACCTGCTCGTTATCGACAGGGACATCCACCAGAATGGATTTTCCTCCCAGGGTATTGCAGGCGTCCATGATCTCTTTCAGGTTGCTCAGATCGGGCTTCAGGTAGAACCCATCCCACCCGTGGGCCTTCGCTGCCGCAACAAAGTCGATGCTGCGCAACTTCGAGTGATACCGGGACTTCTCGACCGTTGGGATGATGATTTCCAAACCTTTATCGACGATCCCATAGGTGCCGTTATTGATGATGAACAAGCGGAGATCCAGGTTTGCCGCCTCGGAGAGGCACCCGCCATAGAGTCTCCAGCACCCATCCCCCGAGAAGATGAAGGTGTGGAGACTCGGGTCCGCCAGCTTGGCGCCAACCCCCAGTCCGAATGCGCCGCCCATCGCAGAGCCATGATGCATGGTCCAGAATTTGATGTTCGAGTCGGGCCGTTGCGTGACATACTGGCGATCCTTGTAGGCGATGCAGACGTCATCGAACCCAATGCTGTTCGGTTGCCAGTGCTTTGCCAATTCCTCGTAGAATGAGACGAAGTCCACACAGTCCTTCCGGACGTCTCGACATACCTCCCGGAAGTTCAGATTGTCCGGCCTCTCGACCTTCGGCCTATCGTTCCCTACGCCCATAGCCTTCAACCGGGGGATGACCTCTTCGAGCGCAAAGGCGATATCGCCACGGATTTTTGTGTAGCCTCCCTTGCATCGGTGTCGGAAATCACCTTTGATCTCGCCGTAGCCATGCATGTACGCGCCAAAGTGCCACGTCCATTTGGCCGGAATGGACTCGAGATTGATCGAATACTCTCCCGGGCAGAACCCGAGCGTAATCAGAATGTCCTCCTGGTTCATGCTCCGCCAGAGTTCCATGGCCTTGTCGTTGCCGCCGAACATGATGTACCCATAGCCATACGGGTTCTTGTGGGAAACGGCGTTGGCCCCGTTGACGGACCAGACGGTAGGGGCTTGCAGGAGTTCAGACAGCTCTGTGGAAAGCTCTTGGATGTTCGGACTGAACGCCGCCTCCTCGCCCACGTAAATAATCACCCGTCGTTTCTTTGCCATCGGCGGGAACTGCTTGAGGAAGACCTCGATATCTTCTTTGTGGAGGATGCGGGGCTTTTCGGCTTTCGGAACATCCACCTGGATGTCTCTGGCCAGAATGTCGGGGTGGAACGCGATCGCGACCGGTCGCGATTCGAGAAGGATATTTTGCACCTTGACAAGATCTTGCTCAAGCTGGTGGATATTATCGATCACAATATAGCTGTTTTTTAGCTCAGCTTGAAGCTGTGGGACGACGTTCATGCCATACTCTGACACATCCTGTAGGGGCGCCTTCCCAATGGAGCCGGTCGAATTCAGGGCGATGAGATACAGGGCTGGGATATTATGCAGCTTGGCATCAGTGAGCCCGCTGGATCCGAGTTTCGTGGCCGCCCCAGTCGTTGTGATCGAGGCGGCAATTCGCCCCGAGGCTAGGTAATAGCCCAACGGCATGAAACCCGACGCGTATTCGCCCAAAGTCAGCATCCGTGGAACGCCATCCGCTACCTGCGACAGATCGGTCAGCGGGACGAGATACTTCGTGACATGCACGACTCCCCCACCATTTACGCCGCTGTAATGAATGATTCCCCATTCCCGGAGCGTATCGATCAATTCGAAGTTTCCAACGTTTTTCTCCAGACCCGGACTCCCGAAAGCGCTTATCGGCATTGCCTTCTCCACCTCCCTCTCGTCTTCATCCCGTCCGATAGCACTACCCTGATCTAAATCCCAAGCTCGTCGGAGCGATCCTGTGTGGACCCGATGTGACTCTCTATAACCGGATGCCTTCCCGTATTCTTGCGCCTAAACGGCCTTCTCCTCGGTGGAGGCCGCCCCGGCTATCCCGCCAGCAAAACGACCTGTTCCTTGATAGCAAGTCCGGCTGTCTAGGGCATGCGAAATGGAGGACTACGGCGTAATGAATTTAACTATTTAACATGTCCTGAGCAGACCGTCAACCAAAATCTTCCACCAAAATCTTCCACCCAAAAACAGCGATAGACATGGCTGAGGCGCCAGCGTAAGCCGGTCACTGCGGGCTTACGACCCGGTGACCCGCATGGGAAGCGACGGGCAACGATCGCCGCGGGGACTCACTCACTCCCACGGCCGCTCGGGCCCCGCGTCCCCCGCGGTATTGCCTCGAAAGTCGCGCGTCATTGCGAGGGAGCGGCGCGACCGACGCAATCTCACTGCTCTGAGAGAACGATCTACAGATTGCCCAGCCTGCCCCGAGCACGCCGAGGGGGCTTCGCCTCGCAATACCTCATGATCGATTAGCGCGCCCATGGGCATGAAAGTCCGTGGCGAGGGTTCAACCCAATGCCTCGTCATTGCGAGCGACTGAAAGGAGCGTGGCAACCTCACCGTACCTGTATGAAGAACTATGAGATTGCTGCGCCTGCCGACGCAGGCTCGCAATGAATGACACCGAGAGACTTTCGGAGCAATGACACGGTGTGTCGGCCTCCGCCACGAGCGCCAAGCCGCCATGTGCGGTCAGCGCTTCGTCCGTCCGTCTTCAGGGGAGGACTCTTTTGAGTAAGGACCTCAGTTCCTCGGAGCGCAGATAGGCAGCGGCGGCGAGGAAGGTGGCGAAACTTATGAACAGCTCACACGCCAACACCATGGCGCGCCGGAAAGGCGCTCCGACCGTCACAGGGTCGCGGAGATGCAAGAGCGCGAGCCCCACCAGGCCCATCATGACGGAAGCGGCGCCGAGCCGGAGGAGCGAGGGGAGAAGGGGGACCTTGCCCAGCCGCCCTAGACGTCGCCGGAACGCAGTCAGCAGAAGGCCCAGGTTCACAAAAGATGAGAGGGCTGTCGCCAACGCGAGGCCGCCCACCCCAAGCGGCCGCATGAGCAGCAGACTTGAGGCGATATTCACCAGCACGGCGACTGCCCCGATCTTGACTGGGCTCGTCGTATCCTGGATCGAATAGAATGCGGCGACGAGGATCCGGTTCGAGACGTAGGCTCCCAGGCCGAGGGCATAGAAAAAGACGGCGTCAGCCGTTGCCAGGGTCACCGATCGGTCGAACGCGCCACGCTCAAAGAGGAGCTGGACAATTGGGACTCGAAAGACCATGAGGGCTATCATCGAAGGCAGGGTCACGAAAAGCACGAGGCGGATCGAGTAGGCCGCGGTGTCACCCACTTCCGCAAGTGAGCGGTCGGTTGCTTGCTTGGCCATCGTGGGAAAGGCTGCGGTGGCGATTGCTACACCGAAAATGCCGATGGGGAACTGGATGAGGCGAAAGGCGTAGTAGAGGATCGAGATGCCCCCCTCTCCCAGAAACGAGGCGAGGAAGGTGCCAATGAAGACATTGACCTGGGTGATGGCAAGCCCTGCAACCCCCGGCGCCATGAGGCGTGCGATCCGCCCGATGCCAGGATCACTCAGATCGATGCCCCGGTGCTCGCTCATCCCCCGCCGCCATGCGACCGGCATCTGGATCAGGAGCTGGCCGGCTCCACCGATGAGGACGCCGACTGCCAGGGCCAGGATCGGCGGGTTCACGTGCGGAGCGAGAAAGAGGGCGCATCCGATCATGGCGATGTTCAACATGGTGGGCGAGAGGGCTGGAGTGGCGAAGTGCCCCTGGGCATTGAGGATCGCCATGAGCAAGGCCGCCACCCCGACAAAGAGGATGTAGGGGAACATCATCCGGGACAGGAAAATGGCGAGGTCGAGTTTCGACAGAACGGCCTGAAATCCAAAAGCGATGAGGCGGACCAGCCACAATGCCAGCAGGATGCCCGCGACGGAGACCAGCACGAGAAGGGATGTGAGCAGGGTCAGGGTGGTCCAGGCGAGCCGCCAGGCGCCCTCTCGGCCCCGCTTCGAGAACGACTCGGTGAAGACCGGGATGAATGCCGCCGAGAGGGCGCCTTCCCCCAGCAGCTCCCGCAACATGTTCGGGAGCCGGAAGGCGGCAAAAAAGGCGTCTGTTGCGGTTCCGGCACCGAAGGCCCTCGCAATGATCAGATCGCGCACAAACCCAAGGACTCGGCTCAGCAAGGTGGCGCCGCTGACCACGCCCGCGGCCCGTGCGATCCCGCCCGGCTTTTCCTGTTTCATCAGAAATCCCTTGACAAGCCTGTGCCACTCCTCTTTAATGAACGCCACTGCCCGCCCGAACCCAAATGCGGCGGGCCCAACAAAGGAGAGATGCACCGATGCCGATTATCAAATCAGCAGTGAAACAGTTGAGGAAGAGCCGGACACGACGCCTTCGCAATCGCGCGGCAAAGAGCAGCGTAAAAACGGCCATCAAGAAGGTACGGGCAGGGTTAGAGGGACGAGATCGGGAGGGAGCGGAAAAGGCCTTCGCGCACGCCGTTCCGTTGATCGATAAGGCTGCAGGTAAAGGGCTCATCCCCAAGAACGCCGCGGCCCGCTATAAGTCGAGACTGGCTCGCCAGCTCCACGCCCTCACGCGATCGTCGTAAGCCTCACACCCGGCAGAGATCCCAGACAAGTCGATTCAGGACCAAGGGGGCACCGGCCCTTCCCGTCTTGATCGCAAGGTCGGCCCTGGAGAGACAGCGGAAGGAGTCGGAGAGCTGCTGCCAAGAAAGCAAGGCGGCTTGCTCGGCTATGGTTGCGACGACGCGAGGGGGCAGGCCGAGCGTGCGGGCCATGGCACTCGACGGGGCCGACTGCTCCCCAAGCGCCTTCGCCCGGACCAGAAGGCGGATCTGGCGCGCAAGCATGCCGAGGATTGCCAGGGGTTCTTCCCCACCCTCCATCAAGCAGGTCAGACAGCGGAGCCCAATATCCAGGTCCCGGGCGCCAACGGCATCGGTCAGTTGGAAGATCGACCGGGCCCGAGTCTCACCAACCAGAGCCTCGATGTCCTGAGGGCCTATCTCCTCCCCCTCTCCCACGAAGAGCGCGGCTTTTTCTACGCTGTAGATCAGTTGGCGCAGATCATCACCTGCCAGTGTAATGAGCAGATCGATCGCCTCCTGGGAAAGGCGTTTCCCGTGTCCCCGGGCCGCTGCCAGAAGCGAATCTTTCAACGAATTGGCTTCCAGTCGATCAAAGCGAAGGATGACGCCTTTCTTCTGAATCGCCGCCGCCAATCGAGTCCTGAGATCAAGGCGCGCCGCGGCCAGCACGAGGCAGGTCGTAGGAGACGGATCGTTCAGATAGGCCAGCACCTCCTCTTGTTGCTCTCGGGATAGGGCCTCGGCGCCTCGGATCAATATGACCCGATGGGTCGAAAGAAACGGGTAGGTCCTGGCGCCCCCCAGGATCGATCCTGTCCCTGCTTCCTCCGGTCGGATCTGTTCAAGATTCAGATCCCTTGCACCTTCCGTCAGCAACGCATTGATGAGTTGCGCGAGCGCTTCTTCCCTGCGGTAGTCATCTTCCCCGTGAAGGCAGTAAACGGGCGCGATCTCCCTCTTGCTGATCTGTTCGGCAACTGACCGGGCTTTCTCGCCCCTCCGCTCCATCACACCCCGTCCACGACCCGATTGACCACCCGTTCGGCCAGATCGGCCACCGCCCGGAGGGTGGCCTCGTCCTCGGCGGCCCTGGAGGCGGCGATGCCTGGCGCGGCGATGTAGTATGCCACGCCGGCCACCCCGTCCCGCAGCAGCACTCTGTCCTTCAGCCGATCCTTGAGAGTAAACGAAAAAGAGATGCTCACCCGGAGCCTTCTGGCCGTGTCTGTGGAATCGAAGGCGAGCGGCTCTTCACCGAACCCTTCGATGGCCCCTTCTAAGAGGGCGTCGCCCCCCTCCTCCACGACTCGGATCCGGGCATCGGCCGCAAACCGCCGAATGAGGGCTTCCTTCAATGCCGGCTGAATGGTCGGACGGAGAGTCCGATTCTTGAGGGTGCCGATGGCGATCGTCTTGACAGTAAGCGGCAGATCGCTGATCCCCCCGGACCCCAGCGGCCGATAGCCGCATCCGGCCAGCGTCAGGAGGAGCAGCATGTGGAGGAGCACCAATTGGGCGATGGCCTTCACCGGGCTCCCCCGGTGACGATGTTCACCAGCTTCTTCGGCACCACCACCACCTTCTTGACCGGTCTCTCCTGGAGCCATCCCCTGACCCGGTCATCTTCAAGAGCCGCCTTCCGCATGGCCTCATCATCGGCATCTGCGGGCAGGAACACCCGGCCCCGAACCTTCCCGTCCACCTGAATGATCACCAGGATTTCTTCCGCCTGGATGACGGCGCGCTCGTAGGTCGGCCAGGGCGCTCGAAAGATGCTTCGGTCCCGGCCGAGGCGCTCCCAGAGTTCCTCGCACAGGTGCGGCGCAAAGGGCGACAAGAGGATCAAGAGGGTCTCGACCGCGTACGTGAAGGCGAAGCGCCGTTCCTCCTCTTCACCCGGCGGACCCACCAGGTCAAAGCGGCTGATCTCGTTGGACAGCTCCATGAGGGCGCTGATGGCGGTATTGAAGTGGAACTCGTCTTCGACGTCTTCTGTGACTCGTTTGACCGTCTGCTGGGCCTTCCGGTAGAGGGCCCGACCTGCAATGAGTCTCGAGAAGGGGATCGGGACGGAGGGTCGTGTGAGGGACTTCTCCCGCTCCTCAACGAGGCGGGCGATCCTGGTCAGGAAGCGGAACGAGCCTTCCACTCCCTGGTCAGACCATTCCAGATCTCTTTCCGGCGGCGCGGCGAACAGACAAAACAGGCGAGCAGTATCGGCACCGTACTGTGCCAGGAGATCCTCTGGGTCGATGATGTTCTTCTTGGATTTTGACATCTTCTCTGTCCGCCCGATCTCGACCTGACGGCCACATTCCCGGCACCGGCCCTCGGCATCGATCTCCTCTGGCAGCCGAAACCCGTGTTCCGAGCAACGATGGGTCTCCTTGCACACCATTCCCTGGGTCAGCAGCCTTGTGAACGGCTCATCGACGATGACCAGCCCGAGGTCGCGAACCACCTTCGTGAAGAATCGAGCGTACAGCAGGTGCAGGACCGCATGCTCGATCCCCCCGATATACTGATCCACCGGCATCCAGTAGTTGACCTGAGACGGCGCTACCGGCCCATCGTGCGCGTGGGGGCTGGCGAACCGGAGGAAGTACCAGGAGGAATCGACGAAGGTGTCCATCGTATCGGTCTCTCGCTTGGCTGGACGTCCACAGCGGGGACAGGGGACGTTCACGAACGAGGTCTCCTTTGCGAGTGGGGAGCCGCCCTTCATGGTGATCTCGACGTCCTGAGGCAGGATGACCGGCAGATCCTCGTACGGGACCGGGACCGTCCCGCACCGATCGCAATAGATGATCGGGATCGGGTTCCCCCAATACCGCTGTCTCGAGATCCCCCAGTCGCGAAGCCGGTAGTTGACCGCGCGCGTCCCGATCCCTTCCCGTTCCAGGAACTCGGCGATCGCCTCGCGCGCCTCTTGGCTGGGCATGCCGGTAAAAGGACCCGAGTTGACCAACACGCCCTCCCCCTCATAGGCTCCCTGCATGCCGCCCTCGTCCAGATCGGCATCAGCCGGCTTGACTGCGAGCCGGATCGGCAGGCCGTACTTCTTGGCGAACTCGAAGTCGCGCTGGTCATTGCTCGGGACCGCCATGATGGCTCCGGTGCCGTACTCGAGCAAGACGAAGTTTCCGATCCAGATCGGGATCCGCTCATGGGTTAGGGGATTGATGGCGTGTGCCCCGGTGAAGACGCCTTCCTTATCAATGTCGGCTGCCGCTCGCCGCATCTTGTCTTCGCGCTTCATCCGCTCCACAAAAGCCTGGACTTTCCGCTCATGCGGCGTCCCTTTCGAGAGCGCGAGGGCCAGCGGATGCTCGGGCGCCAAGATCATGAAGGTGGCGCCAAAGAGGGTGTCTTGTCGGGTGGTGAAGATCGTGAGCGCCTCCTGCCGGTCGGCAAGAGGGAAGCGGACCTCCGCCCCGACGCTCTTGCCGATCCAATTGCGCTGCATCACCTTCACTCGGTCGGGCCATCCGGGCAACTGGTCCAGGCCGCTAAGCAGCTCTTCAGCATAGGCGGTGATCTTGAAGAACCACCCGGGCAGCTCCTTCTGGACGACGGGGCTCTCATCCCGCCAACACAGGCCGCCCTCCACCTGCTCGTTGGCGAGCACGGTCTGGCACACGTCGCACCAGTTCACGGCCGAGGACTTCTTGTAGGCCAGGCCGTTCTCGTACAGCTTCAGGAAGAGCCACTGTCCCCATCTGTAGTAGTCGGGATCGCTGCACGTGATCTCGCGGTCCCAGTCGTAGGAGAACCCCATCTGTTTGAGCTGGGTTCGCATGTAGGCGATGTTCTCGTGGGTCCACTTGGCCGGATGAGTCCGATGCTCGATGGCGGCATTCTCTGCAGGAAGACCGAAGGCGTCCCATCCCATCGGGTGCAACACATTGTATCCCCGCATCCGGAGGAACCTCGCCATCACGTCGCCGATGGCATAGTTTCGAACATGTCCCATATGGATCCTGCCGGAGGGATACGGATACATCTCCAAGAGATAGAACTTCGCTCGTCCGGGATCTTCGGTTACCGTGAAGGCCCCGCTCTCCTCCCAGATCCGCTGCCACTTCGCTTCGATCGTCTTGAAGTCGTAGCCACGCGCCATCGGCTGCTCCTCGATCGCCTCATCCTGGAACCGGCTGAAAACGTTAACACAGGCAGTCGCGTTGCGCAAGGATGAAGCAAAGGCGAGCCACCTGCCGAGCGGTGATGGGGAGTTCGCAATTACCATGTCAAGTGGGCCGGGATTGAGGAACAGCGTAGGGGGTGCTGGGGCTGATTACTTCGAATGGGGGCGGAGTTCCGAGTCAATGACCTTTCGAAAGGTGTCCAGCGGCTGGGCACCCACCAGAAGACGGCCGTTAATGAAAAAACTCGGGGTTCCGGTGATCCCGAGTCGAGCGCCTTCCTCGACGTCTGACTGGACCGCAGGCTGTTGCTTTCCGCTGTCCAGGCATTGCGCGAAACTCTTTTGAT
>JBGQIR010000008.1:0-22890 GCA_041498535.1 Methylomirabilis sp. (SeqCode) | reverse complement strand
TTGCCCGTATGGAGTATGACTTTCTATTCGACAAGGCGCGTCATCTACTGGCTATCGGGTACAACGTTGCCGAGCGCCGGCTGGACTCGAGTTACTACGATCTGCTGGCTTCGGAAGCGAGGGTGGCCAGTTTCGTGGCGATTGCGCAGGGACAACTGCCGCAGGAGAGCTGGTTTGCCCTAGGCCGCCTGCTCACCACCGCTGGTGGAAAGCCGGTTCTCCTTTCGTGGGCCGGTTCGATGTTCGAGTACCTCATGCCGCTCCTGGTGATGCCGACGTACGACAACACGCTGCTCGACCAGACCTACAAGGCGGCGGTGGAGAGGCAGATCGAGTATGGGAGGAAGCGCGGCGTGCCGTGGGGCATTTCGGAATCCGGCTACAACGCCATCAATGTTCATCTCAACTACCAGTACCGCGCATTCGGTGTTCCTGGCCTGGGACTCAAGCGTGGACTCAGCGAGGATCTGGTCGTTGCCCCGTATGCCTCGGCTCTGGCGCTGATGGTGGCGCCCGAGGAGGCGTGCCTGAATCTGCAGCGACTCGCCGCTGAAGGGTTTGAAGGACAATTCGGCTTCTATGAAGCGATCGACTACACCCCGTCGCGTCTGCTACGCGGGCAATCGAGCGCCGTGGTTCCGTCCTTCATGGCACATCACGAGGGCATGAGTTTCCTCTCTCTGGCCTATCTGTTACTGGACCGTCCGATGCAAAAGCGATTCGAGTCGGATCCGGTATTCCAGGCGACGACGCTGTTGCTCCAGGAGCGGATTCCCAAGGCCACTGCGTTTTATTCGCACACCGCCGAGCTCTCCGACCCACGTACGACTTCTAGTGGCCCGGAGACGCCGGTGCGCGTCTTCAGCAGCCCGGACACGCCGATACCGGCAGTGCAGTTGTTGTCGAACGGCAGATATCACGTGATGATCACGAACGCGGGAGGCGGTTACAGCCGCTGGAGGGACATCGCGGTCACACGCTGGCGCGAAGACTGTACCTGCGACAACTGGGGCACGTTCTGTTACATCCGCGACCTGGCCAGCGGGGAGTTCTGGTCAACCGCATATCAGCCGACACTTAAACAGTCGGAGAATTACGAAGCGATTTTCTCGGAGGCGCGAGCGGAGTTTCGCTGCCGCGACCACGACTTCGACATGCATACGGAGATCGCCGTTTCGCCAGAGGACGACATCGAGCTGCGCCGACTCCACATCACCAACCGCTCTCGGACACGCAGAGCGATCGACGTCACGAGTTACGCGGAAGTCGTTCTCGCATCGCCTGCCGCGGACGCGCTGCATCCGGCGTTCAGCAATCTTTTTGTTCAGACCGAGATCATCCACCAGCGGCAGGCGATCCTCTGCACTCGCCGGCCCCGCTCCCTCGACGAGCCGACGCCATGGATGTTTCACCTCATGGCCGTGCATGGGGCGGACATCGGAGAAATCTCCTATGAGACTGACCGCCTGCGGTTCATCGGCCGCGGAAACACCGTCGCCGATCCCCAAGCGATGAGCGATTCGGGCGCGCTCTCGGGCAGCCAGGGGGCAGTGCTCGATCCGATTGTCGCAATCCGGTATCGAATCACACTCGATCCGGAAGAATCGGCAACGGTAAATGTTGTCTCCGGCATCGGCGAAACCCGCGACGTGTGCCTGGGCCTTGTCGAGAAATACCAGGATCGGCGGCTCGCGGATCGGGTCTTCGACCTGGCGTGGACACATAGCCAGGTGGTCCTGCGGCAGCTCAATGCCACAGAAGCCGACGCGCAACTCTATGGACGCCTTGCCAGCTCAGTAATCTACGCCAATTCCTTGTTGCGCGCCGACCCGAGCGTCCTCATCAAGAACCACCGCGGGCAATCCGGTCTATGGGGCTACTCCATTTCCGGCGATTTGCCGATCGTGCTGTTGCAGATTGGAGACCCGGCCAATATCGATCTGGTGCGCCAACTCGTACAGGCTCACGCGTACTGGCGCTTAAAAGGACTGGCAGTGGACCTGGTGATCTGGAACGAAGATCACGCCGGGTACCGGCAACTACTCCACGACCAGATTATGGGGCTGATTGCCGCAGGCATCGAGGCCAACGTGACAGATCGACCAGGAGGCATCTTTGTAAGCCCTGCGGACCAGATCTCGAGCGAGGACCGCATTCTGCTCCAATCGGTCGCTCGTGCCATCATCGCCGACAGTCGGGGAGCGCTGGCGGACCAGATCAAGCGTCGCGGCCCTGTGGAAGTACCAGTCCCGCGCTTCACGCCGACCCGAACTCACCGCGCGGAACCCCCGGCGGCCGCCGAGTCGCCTCGCCGCGATCTGATCTTCTTCAACGGGCTAGGAGGATTCACCCCTGATGGGCGCGAGTACGTGATTACAACCGCGCACGGGCAAGTGACGCCAGCACCGTGGGTGAATGTACTGGCGAACCCGCACTTCGGAACCGTCATCTCAGAGAGCGGTCTTGCCTACACATGGAGCGAGAATGCCCACGAATTCCGTCTCACTTCCTGGTACAACGACCCCGTGAGCGATTCGAGCGGAGAGGCCTTTTACCTCCGTGACGAAGAGAGCGGCCACTTCTGGTCCCCCACGGCGCTGCCCAGCCGCGGAACGAGACCGTACGTCAGCCGACACGGATTCGGCTACAGCGTCTTCGAGCACACGGAGGGCGGTATCAGATCAGAGCTGTGGGTGTACGTGGCCCTGGATGCACCGGTCAAGTTCGCGGTGTTGAAGGTGCGAAACGAGTCCGGCCGATCCCGCCGGCTCTCCGCCACGGGATACGCGGAATGGGTGCTGGGAGATCTGCGGGCGCAATCGACCATGCACGTGGTCACCGAGATTGACCCCAACAGCGGAGCGCTCTTCGCGCGAAACCCATATAACACGGAGTTCGCCGGCCGGGTTGCCTTTTTCGACGTGGACGATGCGACTCGGACCGTCAGTGGCGACCGGACTGAGTTCCTTGGGCGTAACGGCACGCTTCGGAGTCCGGCCGCTATGACTCGGTCGCGGCTTTCCGGCAAGATAGGGACGGCTCTGGATCCCTGCGCCGCGATTCAGGTTCCATTCGAGCTAGCCGACGGGCAAAAGCGTGAGTTTATCTTCAGGCTCGGCGTAGGCCGAGACGCCGATGACGCCAGCAACCTGGCGCATCGCTTCCGGGGATCTGCTGCGGCGCGCGGCGCGCTCGACACGGTGTGGCAGTACTGGAAGCACACGCTCGGCGCAGTGCATGTGAAAACCCCGGACGAGTCGCTCAACGTGCTGACCAACGGCTGGCTCTTGTACCAAACTCTCGCGTGCCGTCTTTGGGCGCGGACCGGATACTACCAGCCGGGGGGTGCCTTCGGTTTCCGCGACCAGTTGCAGGACGTCATGGCCCTCATCCACGCCGAGCCACACCTCCTGCGCGAGCACGTACTCCGCTGCGCGGCCCATCAGTTCCGGGAGGGAGATGTCCAGCATTGGTGGCATCCCCCCTCGGGCCGGGGCGTGCGTACACACTGTTCGGATGATTACCTCTGGCTGCCGTTGGCCACGTGCCACTACGTGCTGAACACAGGAGACACCGGGGTGTTGGATGAACCCATCCACTTCGTCGAAGGCCGCCCGGTAAACGCGGAGGAGGACTCGTATTACGATCTGCCCAGCCGGTCCGAAGAAGCGGCCAGTTTATACGAACACTGTGTGCGAGCCATTCTGAGGGGCCTCAGATTTGGTGAGCACGGCCTACCGCTCATCGGCTCTGGTGACTGGAACGACGGCATGAACATGGTGGGCGAACACGGCAAAGGCGAGAGTGTCTGGCTGGGGTTTTTCCTGTATGACGTGCTTATGCGGTTCACTGAGGTTGCCCGCAGGCATGGTGACGTCTCCTTCGTCGAACGTTGCCAAAGAGAGGCGGCTCAACTGCGCCAGAATATCGAGCAGAATGGCTGGGACGGCGAGTGGTACCGCCGCGCGTACTTCGACGACGGCTCGCCGCTTGGGTCGGCGAGTAACCCCGAATGCCAGATTGATTCGATTGCGCAAAGCTGGTCCGTCCTCTCCGGGGCGGGCGATGCCGAGCGCTCGCGCATGGCAATGGAAGCGGTGGACAAGCGCCTCGTTCGCCGGGACCATGCGCTGATCCAACTCTTGGATCCGCCGTTCGACAAGTCGACTTTGGATCCTGGCTACATCAAAGGGTACGTCCCAGGCGTGAGAGAGAATGGCGGGCAGTACACTCATGGGGCGATCTGGGCGGCGATGGCGTTCGCTGCATTGGGCGACAGTCGGCGCGCGTGGGAACTGTTGGCCATGATCAACCCGGTGAACCATGCGCGGTCTCCGGAGGGGATTGCGACCTACAAAGTAGAACCGTATGTGGTCGCGGCCGACGTCTATGCGCTCCCGCCGCACACCGGCCGCGGTGGCTGGACGTGGTACACGGGCTCGGCCGGCTGGATGTACCGGCTAATCGTGGAATCCCTCCTCAGGCTGAGGCTGGAAGTGGACAAACTGCGTGTTGCTCCGTGCCTCCCTGCGCATTGGAAGGGGTTCACCGTGCACTACCGGTATCGGGAGACCGTCTACCACATCGCCGTCCTGCAGACGCCCGGCGAGAATGGTGAGACGAGTGTGACAGTGGGTGGCGTCGAGCGACAAGACCAGGCGATTCCCCTTGTTGACGACCGTCAGGAACACTCGGTCGAGGTGAGAATCGTTCGGGGTCCGTGAGTCCGGTGGACGGCGTGTTGAGCATCGGGACTTCAGATGGCACGCCGGTTTGCAAACAGGTTCAAGTTCCGCGATCAGCCGGCCTTGCCGGGCAAGCCGGTAACAGGCAGCACAGACTTCAAATGTGAACCCGGTGGGCGCTCTCTCGTTCAGAAACGCGCGCGCCTCCTCAAACTGCTCAAGCAACGTCGCTTTGATATTGTCAGTTTCTGCAACGAACACCCAATCGCGCGCAGTCGACAGCCCGTAGACACCGGATGCCTCGGGCGCGTTCTTCTGGACCGATACAGGCGTGAAGCAATATGCTGCGTAGTGCTCAAAAGGCACTGTGTTCCTTCCTGGCCAGGGTTGTCGCGTTCAGCCACATCAATGACGCGGCGAACGGGAGGACACTTCCCAAAACGATCATGAGTTGCCAGACGCCGGAAAGTCCGAAGATCGGGACGACGGGATTGTAAAGGACCACTATGGCTGCGAATAGGGCTACAAAGGAATAGCATCGAACCTTCATCGCCTGGATGGCCACTACGACTGCACCCATTGCTACGATGGACCTCACCAAAAGCTGATATTGCATCGCGTACAGCCAAAAAGCAGCGGTTGAAAGTAGTACCGCAATACAAGCGAACTCCACTGCTTTCAGGCGCACTGCTATTCCCTGCATATCGCGGATGCGGTTCTTTTGCTGCCACGCTTCCCAGACTGCTTGTATATTGGAGACTGCAGTCAATCACCTGGTGTAAACTCCCAGCGACGGGATCCGGGAGAGGGTCGCCGTAGATTGCTTGAGGCCCAGTCCTCGGGACGAAGAATGGCGCCCTCGACCGGTGTTCAGGGCTCGGACGGTATCCCGAGGCGCCTGGCGCGTCCTCGCATGCACAAGCACCTGTTCGCGATCTACAGCGTGGCCAAACACCGGCGCCCCTTCATCCCGCACCTGACAGTCCAGGGGGTGCAGACATGAAAAAAAGACTTGACAGCGATCACGGTATCTTGCGGTATGGCTGACGTCGATCTTCTGTCTCAGTGACCGACTCCAGGGAAACGGCCATTGGTCAGAGCCAAGCCCCTTTTCCCTTGACAGAATAGGCCTGATTGATTGAAGATATGCAGCGGTGATTCCGAAGGAGGAGAGCACGCTTAGGCACGTAGCTCAGGGGGAGAGCGCTTGCTTGACACGCAAGAGGTCGGCGGTTCAAGACCGCCCGTGCCTACCACTGATTGGTATGCCTCTTGTCGTCTTGTGTGATATCATTTAGGTGAAGAGGGGCATCACGCTGCTGTGATGCCCTTTTCTTATCGAAAACGAGGACACGAGAGACGCTGGTGATTGGAACCGGGCAGAAATCGATTGTTGTGACCCTGGACGACGGGCGGCGCCATGAATTCCCTTCCGGGGTGACAGTGCTGGGTGTGTTGGAGGCTGTGGATCCCGCGGCGAAGAAGGAGACGATCGGGGCAACGGTCAATGGCCGACCCGTCGATCTCAACAGCCACATCAATGAGGAGGCGCATATCAAGTTTATCACGGCCTCCTCACCGGAAGGTCTTTCGATCCTTCGCCATAGCGCCGCCCACCTGATGGCAGCCGCGGTGGAGGCGCTCTTTCCCGGCTCGACATTCGCCATCGGCCCAGCGATCCAGGATGGCTTCTACTACGACATCGAGCTGTCTCGGGTGTTGACCCCGGAAGATCTGCCGGCCATCGAGGCCAAGATGCGCGAACTGTCGGAGCGGCGACTGCCGTTCACCAGATTCGAGGTTCCGCTGGAAGAGGCGATTGCCAAGTGGAAAGCATTGAATCAACCGTACAAGGTGGAGATCCTGGAGGCGATCCGAGACCGGGAGACAGCGCGTGCCGGAGCGGGGGAGCTGGCCGAACTGGACGGTGAGGTTGAGCGTGGCGCGGAACGGGTCAGCTTCTATACCACCGGGCACTTTGTGGACCTCTGCCGTGGCCCGCACGTCCTTGATACGTCGGTCATCCGGGCCTTCAAACTGACGCATCTGGCAGGCGCCTACTGGCGGGGCGATGAGCGGCGACCGATGCTTACCAGAATCTACGGGGTCGCCTTTCCGACGCAGGAGGCGCTGGAACAGCATCTCTTCCTCTTGGAGGAGGCGAAGCGGCGCGACCATCGTCGTCTGGGTCGTGAGCTGGACCTGTTCAGCGTCGATGATGAGGTGGGTGGGGGTCTGGTCCTGTGGCATCCGAAAGGAGCGCTGGTTCGTACGCTTATCGAGGACCTCTGGCGGCGGGAACATCTCAAGAACGGGTACGATATCGTCTATACTCCGCATGTCGGGCGGGCGAAGTTATGGGAGACCAGCGGCCACCTGGACTTTTACCAGGAGTACATGTATGCCAAGATGGAGATGGAGGGGAACGACTACTACGTCAGGCCAATGAACTGCCCCTTCCACATCAAGATTTTTCAGTCGAAGGTTCGAAGCTACCGGGACCTTCCGATGCGCTACGCCGAGCTGGGAACGGTCTATCGCTTCGAGCGCGCCGGGGTGCTCCATGGGCTCCTCCGCGTTCGAGGGTTTACCCAGGACGACGCCCATATCTTCTGCACGCCTGAGCAGATGGTTGACGAGGTGGCCCGTGCCGTCGATTTCAGCGTATTTTTCCTCCGCACGTTTGGCTTCGATTCCTATGAAGCGTACATCGCAACCCGACCCGAGAAGGCGATCGGGGACGTGGGCGTCTGGAACGAGGCGACCGAGGCGCTGCGCCGGGCGGCCGACCGGGCGGGATTGCAGTATCAAATCGACGAGGCGGGCGGTGCCTTCTACGGGCCGAAGATAGATCTGAGGGTCAAGGACGCCCTAGGCCGCTCCTGGCAGTGCACGACGGTCCAGTTCGACTTCAACCTGCCAGAGCGCTTCAACATCACCTATGTGGGAGAGGACAATCGGCCGCATCGGCCCTTCATGGTCCACCGTGCCCTTCTCGGGTCACTGGAGCGGTTCTTCGGGGTATTGATCGAGCATCACGCAGGCGCCTTCCCAACCTGGCTTGCGCCGTTGCAGGCGCGGGTGGTGCCGGTGGCAGACCGCTTCCAGCCGTATGCCCACCAGGTCGCCGACCGGCTGAGGGCGGCAGGCGTGCGCGCGGAGGTGGATCTCCGCAACGAAAAGGTTGGCTACAAAGTTCGGGACGCCGAGGTCCAGAAGATCCCCTACATCCTCGTTGTAGGAGAGAAGGAGGCCAAGATAGGTACCGTGTCGGTGCGAAAACGCGGCGGGCAAGACCTGGGTGTCATGCCGATTGATGAATTTCTCGCGACTATCCGAGAGGAACTGAAGCCATCTCTTGCGGTTACCGCGATGGCTCAACGTGAAGGAGGGCGCATCCATCAGTAAACCTGCCCGGGTCAACGAGCGGATTCGAATCAAAGAGGTGAGGGTGATTAACCCGGATGGGGAGCAAATGGGCATCTTGCCGATTCAGGAAGCCCTCGAGGCCGCCAGGAGCTTCTCGCTTGATCTGGTGGAGGTCGCGCCGGAGGCCAAGCCGCCCGTCTGCCGGATCATGGATTATGGGAAGTATCGGTACGAGCAGAGCAAGAAGTCGCGCGAGGCCAAGAAGAAACAGACGATCATTCAGGTGAAAGAGGTCAAGCTCCGGCCCAAGACCGAAGATCACGATTTCCAATTCAAGGCCAAACACGCCGAGCGATTCCTGAAGGAAGGGAATAAGACAAAGGTGACGATGATGTTCCGAGGGCGGGAGATGGTCCACCTCGATCGCGGTAGGGTGCAGTTGGACCGCTTCGCCGAGGCACTCAAGGAAGTGGCGGTGATCGAGCAGCACCCCAGGCTGGAGGGCCGGAACATGGTCATGATCCTGGCCCCCAAGCATTGACAGAGAGGAGGGGCAGTGCCGAAGATCAAAACGTTGAAAGGGGCGGCTAAGCGGTTCAAGGTGACAGGGACGGGGAAGATCCGGCGTCACAAGTCTTCCAAGAGCCACCTTCTGACCGGCAAGCCGAAGCGGCGGAAGCGGAATTTGCGCAAGCCTGCCCTGGTGTCCAAAGCAGATACTGCGCGGATGAGACGTCTGATCCCGTATTCGTGATGGTCAAGTGACTCTAGGATAAGGGCGAGGTGCGCCATGAGGCGACTCTCGTGCCGTTCCACCTTGATGCGCCGTACTTGAGCAGCGCCCCTAATGGCAGTGGTCGCGACCGCGCGGAACGGCAAAGTCGCCATAAATATTTGGAACGGTACGAGAAAGCAGGGAGAACAGGATGCCACGAGCAAAAGGCGGATTCAAGACACGGCGGCGCAGGAACAGAGTTCTGAAGGAAGCTGAGGGCTACTGGGGAAAACGAAGCAAGGCGTACCGGAGCGCCCAGGAGGCTGTCGATCGGGCTAAAAAGTACGCCTATCGCGACCGCAAGGCCCGCAAGCGAGATTTCCGTGGCCTGTGGATCATGCGGATCAATGCGGCAGCTCGCCTGCTTGGCCTCTCTTATAGTGTTCTGATGGGCGGCCTCAAGAAGGCTGGCGTGAGCATCGATCGGAAGGTTCTCGCCGATCTGGCCATCCAGGACCAGGCGGCGTTCACCAAACTGGCGGAGACGGCCCGAGGGCACCTGGCGGCCTGAGCAGCACGCGAATGCAGCTTGAGGCAAGGCATGCCCCGACCCTGTCGGGGCTTCTTGTTCTTAGTGTGGAGGGTGGGTGGAGGCGTTGCGAAAGGAGCTGGAGACTCTTCAGGCCGAAGCCCTCGAGCTGGTCAAGAAGAGCGTCGATGCTGCCCAGCTCGAGAAGGTCCGCGTCTCTTTTCTCGGCCGCAAGGCCCGACTCACAGCGATTCTTCGCCAATTGGCTACCGTGCCTCCCGAGGAGCGTCCAGTGGTCGGGCAACTGGCCAACAAGGTCAAGAGGGCGATTGAAGAGGGTATCGAAGCGCGCCGGGCAGTCCTCGAGTCGATTCCCAGCGACGAGATTCTCCGAAAAGACCAGATCGACGTCACCCTTCCCGGGCGGCGGCCGAGCCTGGGCCGCCTGCACCCCCTGACTCAGATCATCCGCGAGATCTGCGGGGTGTTCGTGGAGATGGGCTTCGCCGTCATGGAGGGGCCTGAGGTCGAGTGGGATTATTATAACTTCGAGGCCCTGAATATCCCGGAGGATCATCCGGCCAGGGACATGTGGGATACCTTCTGGATCGATCCGGCGAGCGCGCGGACCAGCAAGCCGACGCTGCTGAGGACCCACACCTCTCCGATGCAGGTTCGCATCATGGAACAGACTCGGCCGCCGGTCCGAGTCGTCGTTCCGGGCAAGTGTTATCGCTACGAGGCGGTGGACGCCAGCCACGAGAGCCAGTTTGACCAAGTCGAAGGGCTGGCTGTTGACGAGCAGATCACCTTCGCCGATCTCAAAGGGACACTGCATACCTTCGCCCGTCGCCTCTTCGGCAAGGACCGCAAGACGCGCTTTCGGTGCGACTATTTTCCTTTCGTCGAGCCAGGGGTGGACATGTCGATCGATTGTTTCCTCTGCAAGGGCACCGGATGCCGCCTGTGCAAGGACACCGGTTGGCTGGAGATTCTGGGCGCCGGGATGGTTCACCCGAATGTCCTGGCGCGCGTCGGATACGATCCGGCGCGATACACCGGCTTCGCCTTTGGACTTGGCCCCGCGCGCGTCGCGATGCTCAAGTACGGCATTGAAGATATCCGCTTCTTTCATGGCAACGACCTTCGGTTCCTCCGCCAGTTCCCCTGAGACGTGTCGTTGTGTTGTACGATCTGCTTCCCTCCCGCTTCCGCTGATTGTGAAGATGAATGCATTGGCGCATGGCAAGCTGACAGCGGTTGTTCCGGAGCGAGGTGCTGCTTGGCGGGGGCGCCGTTTCCCCTTGAACACCGCGAACCCCTTTCAGACGGAAGAGTCGTGAAAGTTTCCCTGACGTGGCTGGCTGAATACGTGGATCTGGTTTTGCCCGTCAAGGAGCTGGCCCATCTCTTGACCATGTCGGGAACCGAGGTGGGCGGGATCCAAGAGCATGGCAACGGCTGGGCGGGAATCGTCGTTGCTCGCGTCGAAGCCCTTGACCGGCATCCGACAGCCGAGTCACTCACCCTCGCGACGGTAGGGTTGCCCGGCGAGCGCGTGACTGTCGTCACCGGCGCCCCAAACCTCAGGGTGGGCAACAAGGTTCCGTATGCGCCGGTCGGCATCCGCCTCACGGACGCCCACACCGGCAGGCAGACGGTGGTGGAGGTGGCCAATATCCGGGGAGTGGAGTCGCGAGGCGTGCTCTGTTCCGAGAAGGAGTTGGGTGTCTCGGAGGCCCACGAGGGAGTCCTGATTCTCCCGGCTGGGGCTAGGGTGGGCCAACCGCTGGCCGCGGTGTTGGGGGACACCATTCTCGACCTCGAGATCACGCCAAATCGACCCGACTGCCTGGGGGTGCTGGGGGTTGCCCGCGAGGTGGCTGCCCTTACCGAGCAGCGACTCCGTTTGCCCGACCTCGCGTACCAAGAAGCAGGGCCTGATGTCAGGGGACTGGCACAGGTCGAGATCCTCGCACCAGACCTGTGCCCTCGATACAGCGCATCGGTGATCCAGGGGGTCGCGGTTGGGCCATCCCCCTCCTGGCTTCAGGCGCGCCTCGCCGCCGCCGGGGTGCGGCCGATCAATAATATCGTTGATATCACCAACTACGTCATGCTCGAGTACGGGCAGCCCTTGCATGCCTTCGACTACGACGCGCTCCTGGGCAGGCGGATAGTGGTGCGGCAATCCACGTCTGGCGAATCCCTCCGGACGCTGGATGGCATCGTGAGACCACTTGAGCCAGGGATGCTGGTGATTGCCGATGCGGAGCGCCCAGTGGCGCTCGCCGGCATCATGGGTGGATCGGAGACGGAGGTGACCGGGCGGACGAAGAACGTGCTGCTCGAATCGGCCAACTTCGATCCAGTGTCCATCCGCCGGAGTTGTCGCGCGTTGAGACTCAGAACCGAGGCGTCTTCCCGTTTCGACAAAGGGCTGCCGCCGGCGATCACCACCCTTGCGCTGAGACGCGCGACCAAACTTATCGTGGAGTCGTGTGGGGGCAGGGCCGCGCACGGCGTGTTGGATGTCCATCCCTTGCCGCGAGACCCCATCGAGCTCAGGCTCACCCCGGTGGAGCTTCGTCGCGTGTTGGGCATTGAATTGACGCTGGCTGAGATGCGAAGCGTGCTGAGCCGTCTCGGATGTGTCTGCCGGGAAGATGGACAAGCCCTCCTGGTCACGTCGCCGGAGCACAGAAGCGACATTCGGATCCCCGCCGATCTCGTGGAGGAGGTGGCACGCCTGATCGGGTACGATCGGATTCCGGAAACGACGATGGCTGGTCACCTGCCGGAATATGCCCTGCAGCCGATGCGTGGCCTTATCGAACGGCTCAAAGACCTGCTGACTGGCTGCGGCCTGCAAGAGGTGATCACCTACTCGCTTATCGGTCGTCCGCTCCTCGGCAAGACACACCCCGAAGCCGAGCCTGGTCCCATCGATGCCCTGCGACTGGCAAACCCGATGACCCCCGATCAGGAGATGCTCCGGACATCGCTCCTACCGAGTCTCTTGGAGTGTGTCGCCACCAATCTTCGCCCGGACGAGCCCGGTCTGCGCCTGTTCGAGATCGGGCGAGTCTATCTCCCGCGCCAGGCTGACTTGCCGGAGGAGCGAGAGATGTTGGTCATGGCCATGGCCGGGACCAGATGGCAGAGGCAATGGAACGAGGCGCCTGCAGAACTGGATTTCTACGATCTCAAGGGCGCCGTGGAGGAGTTACTCGCTCGCCTGAATCTTCAGGGGACGCGTTTCAACCGCATCGCGGAGCAGGGGCTCTTTCATCCCGGCCGAACGGTCGCGATCGACCGGAAGGATATTCGACTTGGCGTGATGGGGGAGCTCCACCCGGCAGTAGCACGCAACTGTGAGATCCGGACACCAGTCTTCCTGGCGGAATTCGGCCTGGAGCAACTTCTGAACGTGGTCGGAGTCGATTTCCTGCGAATCGAGCCGCCGCCCCGCTTTCCCGCAGTGCGAAGGGACCTGGCGCTGGTGGTGGAGGAGCGTGTCCCGGTCTTCACGCTGCTGGAAGTGATCCGCCAAGCCGGCGCTCCCCTCCTCGCCGGGGTGGAGCTTTTCGATCTGTTCCGTGGCCATGGCCTGCCGCCAGGCCACAAATCCTGCGGCGTCGCGCTCATCTTCCGTTCCCCCGAGCGGACTCTCACCGATGCCGAAGTGGTCGACGCCGAGGCCCATATTCTGGAGCAGCTGGGGGCAGTGATTGGGGCGCGCTTACGTGGATAATTTTCGCTTTACAAGGTTGAGTCGCTTTGATAGGCTCTCATCTGGACAACCATGAACCAGCCGAAGCTGATATTCGAGCGACCTTCAGACCAAGGCCGGGCAATGATCGAGGAAAAGCTGAAGGAGCTGGAAGGTCGAGTGAAAGCGGTTGTTGCGCTCGTGGAGAAGGTGAAGGAAGAAAAGGCGCTCTTGGAGCAGCGGGTGGAGGAGCTGCAGGGCGTCATCAAAGAGCGGGCCGATCGGATGAAGGCACTCGAGGCCGGGCGAAAGAAGGACCAGCAGCAGCTCAGTCGGATATTGGAGGAACGTGAGGAGGTTCGGCTCAGGGTAGATCACCTGTTGGAGGAGATCGCGAGAATCGAAGCCTCTGTTGAGCCTGGACCCTGATGGCGGCATGGAACAACTGATCAGCGTGGTGATCCTGGGAGAGCAGTACACAATCCGTGCCACCGACGACCCGTCGTACGTGCGGAGGGTCGCGCAGTATGTTGATGCAAAGCTGGAGGAGGTCGTGAAGGGGTCTCCGTCGCTTCCATCCAACAAGGCGATCGTCCTGGCCTCATTGAATATTGCAGACGAGCTCTTTAAAGCGGAAGCAGTGAGGGAGCGGTCCGAGGCGCATGTAGCGGCGAGGCTCGGTGAATTATCAGACCTGTTGGAGACCCGACTCAGAGCGGGGACGGGGAGTCCAGGGGGTGGAGGTCCTGAGCCTAATGTCAGAGGAGCGTAGGTCGAGAAAGGGGGCCACGGTTGGTTGTGTGATGCTGGATGAATTACAAGAGACCCCCTGCCGTGTTCGTCATGAGGGCACGTGTTTTGAACCAACAGTTAAAGAAAAGGAGCCCGCGCCGCAGCGTGGTGTGCATAGCCCCGCGTCCCGCGGGGAGAGCCTGAAGCGCTGCCAGGGCGACCACCTGATTAGTCAGGTTCAAACCTCATCCCTCAAACGGCACAATGGTGGGGGGTTCCCCTCTTTCCCCTCCTCCGTCGCCGCCCTTTGTCAGAGCCGTTAACCTTCGTTATCCTTCCCGCCTCGGCCCAAAGGCCTTCTCGTTATTTCCTTCGCATTGATCCTGCTGAATTTCTGGCATTGTAGTTACCGGGATTGGCACGAGTAGTTCGGAAGGAGGTGGACCTCCGTTGTTAATTGGAGTGATTGAGCTGGCGATCGTGTTGATTGTGGCGATCGTTGGCGTGGTAGTTGGGTACCTGCTGAGAAAGCGGGTCGTCGAAAGTAAGGTGGCCGAGGCGGAGACCTTAGCCGGTCGGATCTTGCAGGAGGCCGAGAAGGGAGCAGAAACCAAGCTCAAGGAAGCCGAGCTTGAAGCCAAGGAACGAGCGCTCCAGGCGAAGGTGGACCTGGAACGAGAGACCAAGGATCGGCGTCATGAACTCCAAGGTCTTGAGCGCCGACTCGCCCAGAAAGAAGAGACCTTTGATCGGAAGCTAGAACAAGTCGAGCGGCGCGACCGGGATCTGGGTTCACGGGACAAGGAGGTCGTGAACAAGGAACGCGTTGCCGCCGAGAGAGAGCACCGGTACGCCAAGTTGTTGGAGGAGGCGCAGCGCCAACTGGAGCGGATATCCGGCCTCACAGCCGAGGAGGCCAAGAAGATCCTGTTTCAAAACCTGGAGCACGAGGCCAAGCTCGAGGCGATCGCCCTGTTCAAGCGGCTTGAAGATGAGACGAGAGCAGCGGCCGATCAAAAAGCTAAAGAGATCCTGGCCATTGCAATCGATAAGTGCGCCCCGGAGTTCGTCATGGAGTCTACGGTCTCCGTTGTCGATTTACCGAATGATGACATGAAGGGGCGGATCATTGGCCGCGAGGGGCGGAACATCCGAGCCTTCGAACGGGCGACAGGCATCGATGTCATCGTGGACGATACCCCCGAGGCGGTGATCCTCTCCGGCTTCGATTCAATCCGAAGGGCCATCGCCAAAGAAGCGATGCAACGCCTCATTACGGATGGGCGGATCCACCCGGCTCGCATCGAAGAAGTCGTCGAAAAGGTGAAGGAGGAGATCGAGGACGACATCAAGAAGGCGGGTGAAACAGCGGCCTTCGAGTTGGGAATCACCGGGCTCCACCCGGAGCTCGTCCGCCTGGTTGGGCGGCTCAAGTACAGGACCAGCTATTCGCAGAATCAACTTCAGCACACGATCGAGGTGGCGCAGCTCGCCGGGGTGATCGCCGCTGAGCTGGGGCTCGATCTCAAGGTGGCCAAACGAGCAGGCTTGCTGCATGATATCGGGAAATCGGCCGATGTCAACATGGAAGGGACCCACGTCTCGATTTCGGCAGAGTTGGCCACGAAGTACGGTGAGCACCCAAAGGTCGTGAACGCGATCGCCGCTCATCACGAAGATGTGGAGATCACCTGTCTCGAGGCTGTGGTGCTCCAGACTGCTGACACGATCTCCGCCGCCAGGCCGGGGGCCAGGCGCGAACTGCTGGAAACCTACGTGAAGCGGTTGGAGGGGTTGGAGAGAATCGCCAACTCCTTCGCCGGCGTCAGCAAAACCTACGCCATCCAGGCAGGGCGAGAGGTGCGCATTATCGTCGAGAGCTCCGAGGTGTCAGACGTACAGGCATATCAACTTTCGCGGGACGTCGCGAAGCGGATCGAAGAGGAGCTGCAGTATCCTGGCCACATCAAGGTGACTGTGATTCGCGAGACGCGCGCAGTGGAATATGCCAAATAAGACAGTGCCAAGTTCCAGGTTAAAATCATAGATTGCCTTTAACTCGGAACGTGGAACTCGGAACGTGGAACACGCAGCTATGAGAATCTTGTTCATCGGTGACGTGATCGGCCAACCCGGTCGTGAGATCGTGGCCTCTGTCTTGCCGCGTTTGACCGAGGAGCAGAGCATCGACCTGGTCATTGCCAACAGCGAAAATCTCGCCGGCGGCTTCGGCGTCACACCCGCAGTGGCGGAAGAGATGTTCGCGCTTGGGGTTGATGTCCTGACCTCTGGGAATCACATTTGGGATAAGAAGGAGGTTGAAGAATACATCGCGAAGGAGAAGCGGCTTCTTCGACCCGCAAACTACCCTGAACAGGCGCCTGGCAGAGGGAGCCTGGTGGTGGAACAGGGGGGGTGTCCGGTTGGGATATTGAACCTTCAGGGGCGGGCGTTCATGCCCCCCACCGATTGCCCTTTCCGGGTCGGTGACCGCGAAATCGGAAAGCTGCGCCGAGAGACCGCGCTGATCTTCGTCGATTTTCACGGAGAGGCGACAGCGGAGAAACAGGCCTTTGGCTGGTATGTGGACGGGAGGGTCTCGGCGGTGATCGGTTCTCATACCCACGTGCAGACCGCCGATGAACGGATCCTTCCACAAGGGACGGCATACCTGACCGATGCGGGGATGACGGGTGGTCGCGACTCGGTCATCGGGATGAGGATCGAGGAGCCGATCGCCAGGTTCATCACCGGCCTTCCGGGGAAGTTTCGCCCGGCCACCGGGGCTCCCCAGCTTTGCGGAGTGGTGGTGGAGATCGAGGAGCGGAGCGGCCGTGCGACCTCGATCGTACGGATCCAGCGGGAGCCCTGAGGCGACCGAATGTCAGCGCGGATCCTGGATGGCACGTCGATCGCGCAGGAGATTCGCCGGGAAGTCCGGCTCGAGGTCGCCGCGCTCGCTGCGAGGACCGGAGCGGTTCCGTGCCTGGCGACGATACTGGTGGGGAACGATCCGGCCTCTGCCATCTACGTGAGAAACAAGGTCAGGGCCTGTGAGGAGGCCGGCATCCTCTCGGTGCGAGTGGACCTGCCGGCCGACGTTTCGGAAGAGCCGCTTCTTCGCGAGATCGAACGCCTCAATCGGGATCCCTCCGTACACGCGATCCTCGTGCAGCTTCCCCTTCCACCCCACATCAGCGAGAAGCGAGTCCTGGAGGCGGTCCTCCCGAGCAAGGACGTGGACGGGTTCCACCCCTCCAACTTGGGCGGTCTGCTGGTCGGCAGCCCGCTCTTCGTCGCCTCCACGCCGCTCGGCATTCTGGAGTTGCTGAACCGGACCAATGTGGTGATCGAAGGGAAGCACGCGGTGATCGTCGGGTGGAGTGTCGTGGTCGGCAAGCCGACGGCGTTCCTGCTGCTGCAACATCAAGCCACCGTCACGATCTGTCACATCAAGACCCGCGATCTCGCCTTCCACACGCGGCAGGCGGATATCCTGGTTGTGGCGGCTGGCAAGCCGGCGTTGGTGACCGGCTCCATGATCAAGGAAGGAGCCGTGGTCATTGATGTCGGCACCAATCGCCTTGCTGATGGTCGGATTGTGGGCGACGTGGATTTTCCGGAGGTCGCGAAGAGGGCTTCGCTGGTGACCCCGGTCCCCGGCGGCGTTGGTCCGATGACCGTGGCCATGTTGTTGAAGAACACGGTGGATGCCTGTCGCCGGGCGTGTGTCGCTTCCGGGGCTCTTCAGGTTGGGTCGGCTTCGTGAAGGGAGAGGGCGCGCGATACATCATTCCCAAGCCAGGCCCTGCCGCCCTGAAAGATTAGCCCAGGGAGTTGTTCCGGCGAGGATGGTGATCGTATGACCGACGAACTGCGCTCGGCGGGTGAGGAGCACTCCACGATGGATTCGGAGCAGGAGGAGCCCCCTCTGCTGACGAAGGAAGAGGCGATCGCTGAGGTCAAGAAGTGGTTCGAGCGATATAAGATCGATCCGAACCAGATCTTCGCCAGGGCTGGGGATCAGATCGTGCGCTACGGGGACCTGATCCCTCACCTCGAACAAGAAACCGGAGAAGGGCGAGTGCTGCTTCGCGCCATCTCTCGCGGCCGGGTGATCCGGAAACAGCGCGGGTTCCCTGGCGCCCTGGGCGGCGATCAGAAGTGATAGACGAGGGATGATGCCGGAAGTGTCGTCTGACCCGGCCGAGATCATCGTTGACCGGCAGCAGCATGTCCTGATCATCACCTGGAAGGATGGGCATCGTAGCATCTACTCGTTCGATGATCTGCGGAGGGACTGCCCGTGCGCCGCGTGCGATGATGCCCGAAGCAAGCGGCAGGCCGCCGCGGGCCTCCTAGTTCTCAGCGGCCCGGTCCTGAGGCGTGGAGAGACCCAGGTGAAAGAGTATCAGCCTGTAGGGTGGTATGCCCTGAACTTCACGTGGAGCGACGGGCACGACACCGGGATCTATACATACGAATCTCTTCGGGCCAAGTGTTCCTGTGAGGAGTGTCTGCAAAGGAGAAAGGCAGGGTGACGCGAAAAGGCTCAGCTATCAGCCATCGGCTTTCAGCGGAAACAGGGGCTCGCTAAGAACCCGTTGTTGTCAATGTTGTTGGTCGCTGATCGCTGAATGCTGAACGCCTCCCTCGCGGGTACCCGTGGGGAGGAGAGAATCAATAGATTCCGGCGACGATAGGGTCTCAAGGCCAATCACACAAAGGAGGGGAGGATGGCAAAGAGGATGAAGCCGTCGAAGGGGCGGGGGGTTTCATCAACGGTCGCAAAGCGAAAAAAGGTGGCGGCTCCAAAGGCGGCTCGGAAACCGAAAGCGGCGGCTGTCAAGCCAAAGGGTAAGCCGGCTCCCGCAAAACGCAAGCCTGCTGCCGCAAGACCTAAACCCAAGCCAGCTCCGGTTAGAGTGAAGCCCAAACGGAAGCCGGCTCCGACAAAGGGGCCCTCCGTTGCCACACTTCAGCGACGGATTCAGGGATTGGAGGGGCAGCGCCAGGCTTGGGAGCATGACCGGGCAGAGCTCGCCCGCTGGCGAGATCACCACACTCAGCTTCAGGAGCAGGTGAAGGCCAAGGACTCCGCACTGGCGTTCAAGGAAAAAGCGATCCTGGACCTGAGACGGCAGGTTGAGGAGCTGAAGGTGGAGACCAAGAGAAAGGAGACATCGGCCTAGGGGTCGGCGGATGCGAGCAGTCCAGTTACGCGGACCGGGGATCGTCGAACTCGTCGAGATGCCGGTCCCGTCGATCGGGTCCGGGGAATTGCTCCTGGAAATGAGGGCGTGTGGCCTCTGCGGCTCGGATCTGGCCAAGATCTTTGATGGGAGGCGTTTGGAATGGCCCGTCCCGCTGGGCCACGAGGTGGTGGGCGTCGTCAAGGCGATCGGGGAAGGGGTTAAGCGGTTTGCCCCTGGTGATCGCCTGGCAATTGCGCACCATGTCCCCTGTGGCCGCTGCCGCTACTGTCGCCACGGCAGCGAGTCGATGTGTCCACAGTTCAAGGCGACAAACATTGACCCCGGCGGGTTTGCTGAGTTCGTCCGCATTCCTGCCCTACAGGTGGAGCAGACGGCCTTTCCGATTCCTGATGCCCTTTCCGATGAAGCTGGCACCTTCATGGAACCGTTGGCTTGCGCCCTGCGGGCGGCCAAGCGGTCTGACGTGCAGGCCGGCGATCACATCGCCGTGATCGGCGCGGGGTGCATGGGGCTGCTGGTCGCACAGGCCGTCGTGTTGCGCGGCGCCCGGCCGATCTGTGTCGATCTTCGGGAGGAGCGCCTCGAGTTAGCTCGGACCCTAGGGCTTGAAATCGGCTTGAACGTCGCCAAATCAGATCCAATGAAGGCTCTTCTCAGCCTGACCGGAGGAGAGGGGATCGATGGGGCCATCCTCACAGCGGTGAGCGTGCCGATCCTGGAGGGGGTGCTCGGTGCCCTTCGTCCTGGGGGAAGAGTCAATCTCTTCGCAGAGGCCAGTGGGCCGAACCACATGCCGATCGACGTGAGCGCGTTCTACCGGCAGGAACTCTCCCTGACGGCGACCTACTCGACCACGCCGGCGGAGCTCGGGGAAGCGATTGAACTCCTGGTTCTTGGCAAGGTGAAGACGCTTCCGCTTGTGAGCCACAGGCTTGACTTGGCCCGATTCGATGAGGGGGCGCGCCTGCAGCGAGAAGGGCACGCCACGAAGGTTCTGTTTTTTCCCTTCTGGGGGAACACGTCACGATGGCAGTGAACGTCCTTAAGGAGACGATGCTGGCGGCGGTTTTACACAGCCCTAGCGATGTCCACCTGGAAGAGGTGCCGGTCCCTCAACTCGGTCCGGAGGACCTTTTGGCCAGGGTTGAAGCCGCCTCCCTCGATTTCACCGATCGGAAGGTGTACCTGCGCGGGTCACACCCGATGATTCAAATCCCCGGCCTCTTCGGACACGAGTGGGCAGGGATCATCGTGGCGCGAGGGGAGCGGGCTGATGCGAGGTGGCGGCCAGGGATGCGGGTGGTGGCAGCAAACTCTGCCCCCTGCATCGAGCCGGAGCTCGTCGCCCGCTGTCGTCCCTGTCAGCGGGATCGTCAGGGCATGTGCGAGCGAATCCTGTACAACAACGGCGCCTTCGCTCCTTACATTCGGATCCCTGGGCGCATCGTGTCGGTAAACCTGCATGAGCTACCCGCGGAGGTGCCGTTTGAGGAGGCGGCTCTGGCCGAGCCGCTGGCTTGCGTCATGCACGCGATCCGCCGAGTGCATCTGTGCGATGGGGATCTTATCACGATTGTCGGGGCAGGGCCGATCGGGCTGATGTTCATCTCCGCCTTCCGTGGCCGCTATGGCCGGGCGATACGCATCCTGTGCCTGGACCACCACGACGATCGTTTAGCCGTGGCACGAACGTTGGGGGCCGACGCGGTGCTGAACACTGTCAGAGGGCCCGTCCGGGCGGGGCTGAAAGAGGGTCTCGGGGTGGAACGGGCCGATGTGGTCGTGGAGGCGGTGGGAAGTCAGCAGGCGCACCAGGAGGCGTTTGAGCTCCTCGGTCGTGGTGGGACCCTTGTCTCCTTCGGTGGAGTTGCCCGGGGCACCATGCTTCCCCTGGACCTGCATCGGCTGCATTATGAGGAGATACAGATCGTTCCGATCTACCATCATACGCCGATAGATTTCGCCCGCGCGGTGCAGGCGATCGTCTGCCGCGAGGTTCCGATGCGCCGCCTGATCACCGCCCGTCTCTCGCTCAGGGATCTGCCCAGAGCGCTCGAAATGGCGCACGAGCGGACAACCCTTCGGACCATCCTGCTTCCCTGGAAAACCGGTAATGTGTGAGAATGGTCAGGCGAGCCAGGGAATCGTTTCGGCAGGGTTCGGGACCGCGTGGAATCTTCGGGAGAACTGACTTCCTTTAAGGCTCTTCTGCCAGCCTTGCTGATTTCGTACAGACGTGGCACGAAAGGGCAGCCAACGTCCAGAATCCACCCGCTCGCTAGTGCCGTTCCAACTTGTTGCGGCTAATCGCCGGCAGGTGTCCTGCCAAGAACTATCGCTTTCCCCAGCCTCCCCTTTTTGGCCTAATTAGTTGGAACGGCACTAGCTTCCCCGTTTAGTCCGGCAGTTCTGGGGGCTCGATTTGGGGCAGTTTACCGGTCAGGCTTTCCAGGAAGGCCAGAAGATCCGCTGCTTCTGCCTCGCTCAGGTTGAGGGGCTGCACAAGCGGGTCCTTTCGCGGATCGTTCCCGCCCCCCTTGTTGTAGAACGCGATGACCTCGGGCAGTGTGCCGAAAGCGCCGTTGTGCATGTAGGGAGTTCTCGAGGTGACGTTGCGGAGGGTGGAGGTTTTGAAGGCCCCGAAATCCTTATCCTGCTTCGTGACTAGGTAGCGCCCTGGGTCCGCGGTCAGCGACCGGTAGTCGGGCACGCCCATCCGTTTCGCGTCGAATCGCAAAGATGCCAGGACCCGCGGGTCTTTGAGGAAGTCAGGCTCTGGGACGCCAAGGTTGTGGAAGGCACTGTCTGTGAAGGCCGGACCGTTGTGACAGAGGATGCAGCGCGCCTTTCCTGTAAAGAGGGTGAGGCCTCTGACGGCTGACGCGGAGAGGGCGGAGCGATCACCCTTGGCATAGCGATCGAAAGGAGAATCGGTCGTGACAATGGTCCGCTCGAAGGCGGCGATCGCCTTCCCGATCGCATCGGGAGTGGGGCCGGTGCCGAAGACCTGCCGGAACCGGCTGACGTAATCGGGGATGGCGTTTAGCCGTTCGATCAAGAGGTCCAGGCTCTGGTTCATGTGGAGAGGATTCTGGATCGGGCCCAGGGCCTGCTTCTCCAGACTTCTCGCCCGCCCATCCCAGATCAGGCTCTTGTTATAGGCGACGTTGATCAAGGTCATGGAGGCGCGTCGTTCCACCTGAGTCGGATACGCCGGCGACTGGCGGTCTTTAAAGGACCAACCCTGTTTGGGTTCGTGACAGTGTACGCACGTTCGACTTCCGTCACCCGAGAGCCGGTAGTCAAAGAACAGGAGCTTTCCCAATTCGATCTTCTCTGGCGTCAGTGGATTGTCTGCGGGGATTGGTACCGGGGAGAGCGGACCTATCTCGGCCGAGGAGTCGGCCGAGGGTTGAGCCAAGCCGGCATTCTCCATCGGGCTGGCGGCAAGTACGGCCGCCAACATGGCTGTCAATAGGGGAAGCACTTTTCTGCTTGCACAATGTCGCATCATCTCACCTCATGATGATTCAGAGATCGCTGTCCACCTTTGGCCCGACATTGGTCCGAAAGCTAGTGCCGTTCCAACTTGATGCGCTGAATGTGAGCGGCGTCCCTTATGGCAATGGTCGCGACCGCGCCGAACGGCAAAGTCGCCCTAAAATAGTTGGAACGCTTCTAGCACCACTTTGTCAGAGTGTCAAGCTTGCTTCGATGGGTGTGTTGGTAGCATGTGAAGTGTCCGCCTCTCGGAGCACGTGACATGTCCGCGTAGGCAGGACGTGGCGGACACGGCTGGTGTTGGCGCTGAACGGAGGCCCTATGAGCGAACCAGCCGGGGCCCCCGTCTCGGCCATGGAGCGGGCGATGAAGGTGCAGGACGTGCGCGTGCGCGCCAGTGAGGGACGGGTGACGTGGGACTCACGCCGCTG
>JBGQIR010000007.1:0-24910 GCA_041498535.1 Methylomirabilis sp. (SeqCode) | reverse complement strand
CACGACGAAAGATCAGTGCAAGAATAACGGTTGGCAGACGTTCAACCTGCCGCGGACGTTCAAGAACCAGGGTGATTGCATCCAATTCGTCAATACCGGGAAGTAGTCAGCTAAGCCATCGAACTGAACAAGGCCCCGCAAATGCGGGGTTTTGTTTTCTCCGCCTCTGCTCCCTGCTTCCCGAGGGGCGCGGAGAGCACCAAATTTTAGCGCCAGGCCGTCGGCGTGTGTTTCAGGCCCCGCCCGGTCTCAGCCGGGCGGGGCTTTTGTTTCTCCGAGATGATCCCTAAACTGACAGCAACCTGCGCGGAAAAAGGGCTCTGCACTTTGGAAAGCCTAGTGGGGGGCAGCCTCCTCAGCCCATCGACTCGTAGCGGGTCGGGACCGGAGACAGGGAGGGCTACATGGACCCTAGGGTGCTGACGTTAGTTGAAGCAGTTCGGCAAGAGTTGCAAACGCTGAACGCACGGATACTGAGCCACCCCTATCTGCAGGCGCTCCAGGCCTGCAGGATCGGGCGAGCGTGTTTGCAGCTCTTCGCGACGCAGCAATCCCACATCATCGGGAGCGACCTTCGAAGCGTGGCCCTGATGGTGGCGCGGGCAAGCTCGGAGCGCAGCCGGGGGTTCTTCATCGAGCTGCTGGAGGGAGAGCGGGCAGCGCTGCAGGCCCTGGGCTCGTTCGCGGCGGCGATCGGCATGGCGCCGTCAACTCATGCTGCGGGCGAGCCGCTCCCTGGCGCGTTCGCCTACAGCGCCTTCGTGGCCTGGCTCAGCCTGTATGCCTCCGAGGCGGAGTTCGTTGGCGCGTTCCTCATCAATCTGCCGGTCTGGGGAGCTAACTGCGGCCGGATGGCTGAGGCGCTTCGGCGGGAGTACCGGCTCGCCGAGGCGGACGTCGCTTTCTTCACCTTGTTTGCGAAAGTCCCGCCGGGGTTCGAAGAGCGCGCCGCGACTGTTGTTGCCGAAGGCCTGGGGCACGGGGTGCATCAAAACCAGATCCGCCGCGCCGCCGCGTTGCTTCAGGGGTACGAACTCCTCTTCTGGGATACTATGGCCCAGGCATCCATGCCCACCACATAGTTGTCAGGCGGGCCGATGTCGTGGTACCGTTGGCTTAGCGAGAGAGGATATCTCGGCGGACGACCGACTTTTCGCATGACTTCATCGAAGGAAAAGGAGGGCTCATGTTAGTTAAACGCTATATGCGGACAAAGCTTGTCACCGTCGGACCAGATGAAGGGGCCAATGCCGCACTCTACTTGATGAAGAAGAGCACCATCCGCCACCTTCTTGTGACGGACGGCAAGAAGCTGCTGGGGATCGTCACCGATAGGGATTTCCGGCTCGTACGGCCCTCCCCTGCCACAAGCCTCTCGATTTATGAGATCAACTACCTCCTCGAAAAACTGAAGGTGAAAGAGATCATGACCAAGAAGGTGATCACGGTAGCCCCGGAGACCCCCATCGCGGAGGCGGCGCGCACGCTTCTCAACCGGCGGATCGGGGCGCTGCCGGTGCTGAAGGACGGGGAGATGGTCGGCATCATCAGCGAAACGGATATGCTGCGTGCACTGATCGACCTGGAGGAAGCGCAAGCGTCTTGAGCTGCGCGACCATGGTGGAGGTCGGATCGTCTTGCTGGGTGCTTCGGCAGCGGGTAAGCTTTTTCTTACGGGCTTGATTCCCCTCGATCCGGGAGAGATGAGAAACACGTGATGCCACAGGTAATGACGCTTGGCGACATCTTGGCGCGCCTCACCCGAGAGGGGGAGCTGTACGAAAAGCTCCCTGGCCAGAGGCTCCGCTGCTATTCGTGCGGCCACCGCTGCCTGATTCCGGAAGGGCGAGCGGGCATTTGCAAGGTCCGATTCAACAGGGGAGGAATCCTGTACGTCCCGGCTGGCTACGTTGGCGCGCTCCAGTGCGACCCGGTGGAGAAGAAGCCATTCTTCCACGCCCTGCCGGGGTCACTCGCCCTGAGTTTCGGCATGCTGGGCTGTGATTTCAAGTGCGGGTACTGCCAGAATTGGCTGACGTCGCAGGCCCTGCGCGACCCCGAGGCCCAGAGCCCGCCGCAGGTGGTGTCGGCAGAGTACCTGGTGCAGGCGGCTGAACACTACGGCGCACCGATCATTGCCAGCACCTACAACGAGCCGCTGATCACAAGCGAGTGGGCCGTTGAGGTCTTCCGGCTGGCCAAACAGCATGGCCTGAAAAGCGCCTACATCAGCAACGGAAACGGGACCCCGCAGGTGATCGAGTACCTCAAGCCCTGGGTGGACCTGTACAAGGTCGATCTGAAGGGGTTCAACGACGCGAACTACCGGAAACTAGGCGGGATGCTGCAGAACGTCCTGGACACCATCACGCTGCTCGTGGAGAAGCGGTTCTGGGTCGAGATCGTCACGCTGGTGATCCCTGGATTCAACGACTCGGACGCGGAGCTGACCCAGATCGCCGAGTTTCTGGCCTCGGTTTCTCTCGATCTTCCCTGGCATGTCACGGCATTTCACCAGGATTACAAGATGCGAGACCGCGCCAACACGGTGGCCAGCACCTTGCTCCGGGCCGCCGAGATCGGGAGACGGGCTGGTCTGCGCTACGTCTATGCCGGGAACCTCCCCGGCCGCGTCGGCACCTACGAGAACACGTACTGCCCCTCCTGCCGGAGCTTGCTCATCGAGCGGTACGGCTACACGATCCTCAAGAACGTCCTGAAAGATGGCGCCTGCCCGAATTGTCATACCCTCATCCCCGGCGTCTGGAATTAGATCGAACGGGCCCACGCCCTCACAAGGGCATTGCAGGCGGTTGAGAGGGGCGAAGCAATCGCGTTCTTCTTAAGATTCGCGAAAGGGGCCCGACAGGAAGAGCTGCTGAAGACACGGTCCTCGGCAGACGCGGGGCCAAAGGAGGGAGCACATGAATGAGTCCATCGGTTTTGTGGGCTTGGGAAACATGGGGGAACCCATGGCCAGCAATCTCTTGAAGGCGGGCTACGCGCTTCGCGCCTATAACCGGACACCCTCCAAGGCGGCATCCTTGGTGGGTCAGGGAGCGAAGCTCGTTCCCCAACCGAGGGAAGTAGCCGAACCTGGTGGGATCGTTATTACGATGCTGTCTGACGATCGGGCGCTTGAGGGCGCGGTGGCGGACGACAACGGCCTGCTGAAGCGCCTCGGGCCGGGCGGGATCCATTTATCCATGAGTACCGTGTCGCCGGCCACGGCGCGCAACCTTGCCGAGCGTCACCGGCGATACGGGGTGGCGTATCTTGCTGCGCCCGTCTTCGGGCGGCCTGATGCGGCGGCAGCCCACAAGCTGTGGATTTGCCTGTCGGGACCGCGGGCAGCCAAAGACCGTGTGCAGCCGATACTGAGCGCGCTTGGCCAAGCCGTGTTCGATTTTGGGGAGGATCCGGGGGCGGCCAATGTGGTCAAGCTATCCGGCAACTTCCTGATCGCATCGGCCATAGAGGCGATGGCCGAGGCCATCACCTTAGCGGAGAAGAACGGCATTGATCGCGTCAGGCTAATAGATATGCTGGCTCAGACCATGTTTGCCTGCCCCATCTATCAGAACTATGGGAAGGCGATCGTACAGGAGGATTACAAGCCGGCCCGCTTCAGGCTGTCCCTTGGACTAAAGGATATCGACTTGGTCTTGCAGACGGCAGCCTCCAGCAAGACGCCGATGCCGCTGGCCAGCATGTTGCGCGATCGGTTCATTTCCGCCATAGCCAAGGGTCGCGAAGAGCTGGACTGGGCGGCATTTGCGCTAGGCGCTTCGGAAGATGCAGGGCTCCACCGGCATCAGGATCACACAGAAAGGGGCAAGTGAGAAAAGAGCAAATGAAATGATTCAGCTACGACGAGGGAATCAGCGGGGACACACGGAACTTGACTGGCTGAACAGCTACCACTCGTTTTCTTTCGGGGACTATCATGATCCACAGTACATGGGGTTTCGCCATCTTCGCGTGATCAACGAAGACTGGGTGAGGCCGGGTGGAGGCTTTCCAACTCACTCCCACCGTGATATGGAAATTCTCACCTATGTGTTGGAGGGCGCACTGGAGCACAAGGACAGCCTGGGCAACGGCTCGGCTATCCGTCCGGGTGAGGTGCAACGCATGAGCGCAGGCACTGGAATCAGTCATAGCGAGTATAATCATTCACAGACCGAGCCCGTGCACCTCCTGCAAATTTGGATCTTGCCGGAAAAGAGGGGTCTTGAGCCCAGTTATGAACAGCATTCATTCATAGGAGAAGAAAGATCTGGCACATGGCAACTGATTGCTGCCAGAGGTGGGCGTGATGGTGCGGTCAGCGTGCATCAGGACGTTGACGTGTTCGTTGCGCGACTGGCTCCTGGAGGGCAAGTCTCGCATCGGTTGAAGCCGGGTCGGCACGCCTGGGTGCAGGTGGCGCGGGGTGCCGTCGTGCTCAATGGAACGCCGCTGAGTCAGGGCGATGGTGCTGCGGTCAGCGCCGAAGCGATTGTGGAATTCGGTGCGAACGATATGTCGGAAATCCTGCTGTTCGATCTTGCGTGATGGTCCGTAGCGCCAACCAGGACTTCTCTGGCCCACACGTACACGACGCTGGCCCTTCAGATCGTGCCGAAGGAATCAACGGCCAATGTGGGTGAGGAGCGCTGGACGAAATATCTCTCTTTGCGTATAGGTCTCGCGTAATGCCCAACCAGTCGAACACTCCCGGCTCCAGCTTGGAGTGAGGGCTGGCGTGCGTGTGGCCGGGCCAACGGGTCCGATGGTGCCGTCCTCCACCTCAAGACCGATCTCGCGGCCCATGCCTACCAGCGCAATGAATCGCCTGTCTCCTTTCCCTTCGCGTGAGTTTTTCGTGGTGACCTGCGCGAAGGATCGGCTACAATTGGGTCCGGCAGTTAGCTGTTACTGCTCCCATTGCTGTGTCGCCGGCGGGCTGCTGGCCTTCTTCGACCGGCGCGAGTTCTGAACGCGGAGGGGTGAGATTTTCGAAAAGTTCGCCAGGATTCGACCCTATCTCAGGCGGCATCGGCGGATCTTATTCATTGGGCTTGCCGCTCTGGTCCTTACCGATGCATTCGGCCTGGCCATTCCCTGGCTCACCAAGGATGCCCTCGACTCGTTGCTCGCCGGCACGGGACATGCGATTGTCCTTTGGAAGTACCCTGCCCTGATCGTGGTGGCCGCCTGCTTCCAGGGTCTCTTCCGCTATTTCTGGCGCACCCACGTCTTCGGGTTCTCCAGGCACGTCGACTGGGATTTCAGGAACGCCATCTTCGCGCACCTGCAGCGCCTGCCGCTCGCCTACTTCCAGCACACCAAGACGGGGGACTTGATGTCGCGGCTGACCAACGACATGGTCTCCTTCCGGGAGATGCTGGGCGTGGGCGCCATGGCCACCATCGACGCCATCGTCATGATCTCCAGCAGCTTGACGTTGATGGCGGTCATCGATCCCTTACTCACATTGTGGTGCCTGCTCCCTCTGCCTGGGATCACAGTACTTGTACTTCTCTTCGGAAACCGGATCTTTGAGCGGTATCGGGATGTCCAGCAACACCTGAGCACCGTCAGCACATTCGTCCAGGAGAACATTGCCGGGATGCGGGTGGTCCAGGCCTATGTTCAGCAAGAGAATCAAAAGGCACGCTTCGAGAGACTGAGCAAAGAGTACCTGGTCAAGAACCTCGATCTGGTGAAGCTCTGGGGCCATGTCTGGCCGTTGATGAGTGCCCTGTCCGGTATCGCCGCCACGGTCGCGTTGTGGCTCGGCGGACGAAAGGTTGCCCTGGGGACAATGACGCTCGGCGAGCTGGTGGCGTTCTTTGGTTACCTGGGTATGCTCGCCTGGCCTGTTATGGCAGTCGGATATGTGATCAATCTGTACCAGCGGGGATCGGCCGCGCTGGCGCGCCTCCTGGAGATCCTCGATACGCCTGTCGCCGTAGGGTATGCGGCGCCCGGAACGGCCCGGGTGGCTAGGGTCCTCGGGGAGATCGAGTTCCGCAACCTGTCCTTCCGCTATGCGCCGGCTGCGCCGCTTGTCCTGCGAGCGATTGATCTCAAGATCCCTGCCGGCACCTGGTGTGGGGTGGTGGGCGAGACCGGAGCCGGGAAGAGCACGCTCGCCAATCTCCTCCCCCGCCTGTTCGAGGCACCACCGGGAACCATCTTCATCGACGGCATCCCGCTCGCACACCTTCCGCTCCAGGCCCTGAGGCGGGCGATCGGCCTCGTCTCCCAGGATGTCTTCCTTTTCTCCGATACGATCAGAGAGAACATCCTGTTCGGAAGCAGGGACTCCACGCCGGAGGAACTGGAGACGGCAGCCGATCTCGCGCAGCTCATGCCTAGCATCGAGGAGTTCACACACCAGTTCGACACCGTCCTGGGAGAGCGGGGGGTCCGACTGTCGGGAGGCGAGAAACAACGGACAGCGCTGGCCCGCGCCATCGTCAAGAATCCCCCCATTCTGATCCTGGACGACGCCTTCTCGAGCGTTGACACTGAGACCGAGGAGCGCATCCTGGAGCAGTTGAAGGGATTCATGCGTGGACGGACCGCAATCCTGATCTCGCATCGGATCTCGACCGTGAAGGATGCTGACCAGATCATCTACCTGAAAGATGGCCGAATCGTCGAACGCGGCAGCCATGAGGAGCTTCTGGCCCTGAAGGGCCACTACTATCATCTGTATCGGCGCCAGCTCCTGGCTAGGGAGCTGGAGGCGTTGGCCGACAACGGGGGCCCTGGATCATGAGGGAACAGCAGGAACATCAAGACGACGAGATCTTGGGCAAGGCCTATGATGCCCGCCTCATACGGCGTCTGCTGACCTATTTGCGGCCGTATCGGTTCTGGGTCGTGACTTCCCTTCTACTCCTGTTCCTGACCACAGGGTTGCAACTCCTCGGGCCATACATTACCAAGGTCGCTGTGGACACCTATATCGCGACCCGCGACCTTCATGGCCTTAACCTCGTGGTCCTGGCCTACCTGGCCACTGTCCTCCTGGCCTTCGTATCTCAATATGCTCAGAGCTATATCATGCAATACACCGGGCAGTGGGCCATGCATGACCTCAGGACCCAGCTTTTCGCTCACCTGCAGCGGCAAGACCTTGCCTTCTTCGACAGGAATCCGGTCGGCCGGTTGATGACCAGAGTCATTAATGATGTGGAGACCCTGAACGAACTATTCGGATCGGGCGTAGTGGCCCTGCTGGGCGACTTGCTCACGCTGGTTGGGGTCGCCGCCGCGATGTTCGCTCTGGACTGGCGCCTGGCCTTGATCTCATTTGTCACCTTTCCCTTCATGCTGCGCGCGACAGCCGCCTATCGCAAGCGGGCGCGGGAGAACTACCGCGAAAGCCGCAGGATCCTGGCCCGGATGAATGCCTATCTCCAGGAGAACATCTCCGGCATGAGCACCGTCCAGGCCTTCGGTCAAGAGGCCCGCCACTTCCGCAACTTCAAAGAGATCAATACCCAGCATCGCGACGTGCTGCTCAAGAGCATCCATTACAACGCGGTCTTTTTCCCGTCGATCGAACTCTTCAGCGCGATCACGGTCGGCTTGGTGCTCTGGTACGGTGGCGCGATGATCCTGGGCGAGCGGCTCCTCCCTGGCGTCGTTATTGCCTTTATCCAGTATGTCCATCGCCTCTTCACACCGATCCGCGACCTGGCGGAGAAGTACAACATCCTGCAGGCGGCGATGGCATCGAGTGAGCGGGTCTTCAAGCTGCTCGACGTGCGGCACTCCCTCGCCGATCCGGCTACGCCCACCCAACCCGCTCACCTTCGCGGCGAGATCGAGTTCAAGGACGTCTGGCTTTCCTATGTGCCAGGCGAGCCGATCCTCAAGGGGATCTCTTTTCGGGTGGCGTCGGGCGAAAAGGTCGCACTGGTGGGCGCCACAGGCGCCGGGAAAACATCGATCATTACGGCCCACTGCCGGTTCTACGACGTCGAACGCGGGAGCGTTCGCATCGACGGGATCGACGTGCGGGAATGGGATAAGGGGACCTTACGTCGCAACCTCGGGTTGGTGCTACAGGATGTCTTCCTCTTCTCAGGAGATGTCGCTTGCAATATCAGCCTCGGTGATCCAGCCATCCCACACGCGCGAGTGGCCGAGGCGGCCCAGCGCGTCCACGCGCAGAGCTTCATCGATCGACTCCCTGGGGGCTTTCAGGCGGTTGTTCAAGAGCGCGGCTCGACCCTGTCTCAGGGGGAGCGCCAGCTCCTCTCCTTCGCCAGGGCGCTGGCCTTCGATGCCCCGATCCTGATCTTGGACGAAGCGACCAGCTCGGTAGACACCGCCACGAAGTTGCTGATCCAGGATGCCCTGAAGGAGCTGCTCCAAGGCCGCACCGCCCTGATCATCGCGCACCGGCTCTCCACTATCCAGTTCGTGGACCGGATCCTCGTCCTGCACAAGGGGCGTATCCGGGAGGAAGGGACCCATCAGGAACTGCTGGCCAGCGGCGGGCTCTACACCAGGCTCTACGAGCTCCAGTACCAGCCCCTCGCCTAGTGCGGACTAGTGCCGTTCCAACTTTGTTGCGGCTAATGGCAGAAAGGTACGCAGCACAGACGTCGCATTCACCGAAGCCTCACCGCTTCGGGGCAAATAGTTGGAACGGCACTAGCAATCAGCAATCAGCTTTCAGCAAAGACAAGCCTTGACGAGCAATAGTTCCCGATTCACACGGGGTTAGTCTGAGCTTGCTGTTTTTCCTTCTCCTGCTGACCGCTGCTTGCTGAAGGCTGAAAGCTTAGCGGCAGCGTCGGGTTACTCGACCCTGGCGATGGATGTGGCTGGCAGGAGGTTCACGAGGCGACTGAGGGCTTTGTCCAGGTAGGCCGGGTCTTTCGATTCGAGGGTGAGGGTGACCCTGTGCTCCGGGTTATTCAGCTCCGGATAGGAGCCGAGGAGGAGGGCTGGGTACTCGCGCATGACGGCGTTCAAATGCTCGGCGATCGAGCCCTCCCCGGCAGTGACGAAGACCTTCTTGAGGTAGAACGGGGCGTCCCGAAAGCGCTCCTTGATGCCGTCGAATTTTTGTCGGAGGATCTCCGGGACGCCCGGGAAGATGTAGATATTCTTGAGGACGACCACCGGAAAGACGAGGTCCGGCTGGCCGAACAGCTCGGCGCCCTCCGGTACCTGCGCCATCCGAAGGTGGGCCCTGTTGACTTTCCCCCCGTACAGTGTTCGAAGCACCCGCTCGAGATCCGGATGGCTGATGACGTGTCGGCCTAATCCCTTGGCGATCCCTTCGATGGTCACATCGTCGTGGGTCGGCCCGACACCGCCCGTGGTGATCACAATGTCGTATGCGCTCGAGAAGGTGGCGGCTTCTTTCGCGATAACATCAACGTCGTCAGGGATGACCGAGATCCGTTTGATCTCGACGCCCAGCGCGCGAAGCTCTCGGCACAGGTATGGCGAGTTGGCGTCTTGCACCTTCCCCGAGAGGATTTCGTTGCCGATGATCAGAATGCCTGCGGTTGTAGTCATTGTGTGGGTCCGGCGGGACGTGAACATCCCGCTGAGGTGACATATCATACTGCCTTGCGGACGTCTTGACAATTGCCTTTTACCGGTGATTTTGGTGGCATGGGCCGAGGCCGGGGTATACGGCTGGTACCGTTCCAACTAATACACACGTCTTTAATCTGGTTGCAAAGGCGCGGGTCCTGTCCTTCGGCAGCCCCATCCGTCCTCACTCCACCCATCCCCCAGTGGGGCCCTTCCGTTGCGGGCGGATGGGGCGCCCCCCTCGGCCACCCGCCCGATGTAACTTTAAAATTGTCGTTTGTATTAATTACGCCGCACTGGTGAGGCTAGGAAAAGCGATCGTTCTTGGCAGGACACGTGTCGGCAATTTTCCGCAACAAGTTGGAACGGCACTAGCTTGAAGGAGCGCGCATGCCGCGAGAAAACACGATCCTTCAGGTTGGAGATCCGGCGCCCGACTTTTGCCTTCGAGCCATTGACGGCCGGGAGGTATGGCTTTCAGACTTTCGGGACCGTCAGCACATCCTGCTCCTGTTCTTTCGGGGGACGTGGTGACCCAACTGCCGCAAGCAGCTAGGAGAGCTGCAGAAGCATCTTCCGACCTTTCAGCAAATGGGCGCCGCGGCCTTCGGGGTCGTTGCTCAGCGGCCTGAAAAGGTACAAGAGTTCATGGCCGGCCATGGGCTTTCGCTCCCGATTCTGATCGACCCAGACCGGGCCGTCACCAAACGGTACGGGGTGTACCATCCGTTCGGCTTCGATGCCTTCCGGACCGCTCGGCCCTCGACCTTCCTGATCGGCCGTGATGGGAGGGTCCACTTTATGTATGTCGGCGAAAGGCAGAACGATCGGCCAGAACCAGAGTTGATCCTCGCCGCGCTCCGTACGCTCGATGGCTAAAGGCGCGGGCTCTTTCTTGACAGAGCACAAAAAGAAGCATAAGCTCCTCCTGCCGGCGACGGACTACACCGTTTCCAGAGATACGCTGATCTGAAGTTCGTTCGGACTGAGCTCGTCGAAGCCCGTTATGAGTTCAAGAACTTATATGATTTGCCCTTCGACAACTTCAGGGCAAATGTGCATGTAAGGGCATTTAGGCATAACCGTTATTAGGATCGGCTTTGGAGTTCTAAGGGTTAAAGGGTGGCAGATGAGGAGGAGTGCATGACAACCCAACGGCACGACGCTGCCTTAGAGGGGTGGGCCCTGATCCTGGGCGCCTCCAGCGGCTTCGGTGAGGCTTCAGCCCTAGCTCTGGCCCGAGGAGGGATGCACATCTTCGGCGTGCACATGGACCGCAAGACGACCATGCCGAACGTGGAACGGATTGTTGCTGAGATCAAACGAATGGGGCGAGAGGCGATCTTCTTCAACGTCAACGCCTCCGATCCGGGGAGGCGGTGCGAGGTCCTGGATCAGGTGGAGAAGACCTTGGCCGATCGGGGGGAGCCGTCTTCGGTGAAGGTGATGCTCCACTCCCTGGCCTTCGGAACTCTGAAGCCGTTTATCGCCCCTTCGCCGAAGGATGGCATTACGCCCGCCCAAATGGAGATGACCCTGGACGTGATGGCAAACAGCTTGGTCTACTGGGTGCAGGAGTTGGTGGCGCGAAGGTTAATGGCCCACGGTGGGAGGGTATTCGCTATGACCAGCTCAGGCGGGGCGCGAGTGTGGAGGGCTTACGGGGCCGTTTCCGCGGCCAAGGCGGCATTGGAGTCGCACATCCGGCAGCTCGCCATCGAGCTTGCGCCCTTAGGCATCACGGCAAACGCCATCCGCGCCGGGGTAACCGATACCCCGGCGCTGCGGAAGATCCCCGGGAGCGAGAGCATCAAACAGGCGGCGCTTCAGGGCAATCCTTCCGGCCGTCTCACCACTCCCCAGGACGTCGCCTCGGCCCTCGTCGCCTTGAGCCTCCCGGAGACGTATTGGCTGACGGGAAACGTGATCGGGGTGGATGGCGGCGAGGATATCGTGGCCTTTGCGACTCCCTCCTCCACAACGGCGGCCTCTGACGGGCCGGCCCCCGTTCGATGAGGGAGCATATGGGCTCCGATCCATTGCGGTTGGATCGGATGGGGCATCTGTCGCTGCGGGTCAGCGACTTGGAGGTCTCGGAGAAGTTTTACACGGAAGTGCTCGGGATGAGGCCGGTCTGGCGAAGCGAGGGCGAGATCGCCTTCCTCGAGTGCGGCAACGATGATCTGGCCTTGATCCAGCTCCCCAAAGAAGAGGCGCAGGCTTTCCGCCACCGCCCACACACGTTGCAGTCCCTCCACCATTTTGGCTTTCGGGTCCGCACGAAGACGGAGGTCGATCAACTCGCCCAGGAGGTGAGGGGCCGTGGGATCGGCATCGACGATGGGCCACGAGACCACCGGGACGGAAGCCGCTCCTTTTACTTCAAGGACCCCGACGGCAACTACATCCAGATCCTCTGGGATCCGATCCGCGAAACGCCCCCATCTTAATTCCGAACCACATAGCGATCCTAGCAAGCGCTTTGTCATTGCGAGCGAAGCGAAGCAATCTCCAACAGTCTACAGACTGCGGAGCCTGCCCTGAGCAAAGTCGAAGGACCTGTGACGAGCGTTGAGCCTTCGACGAGCTCAGTCGAGCGATTACTTCGGCTGACTCCGTCAGCCTCGCAATGACACGCGAGGTGGCCTAACAAGGTGAAGCAAAGGGGACGACTGTGTCAGGAATCAAGGTCGCGCTGACGCTCCATCTAGTAGGGGTTATCTTCTGGGTTGGTGGAATGGGGGCCAGACTGATTCTCCTCGGTTCCGTTAGGTCAGGGACTGACGAAGGGGTAAGAGGCCAGGTCTATGAGGCGCAGCGAGGGATTCATCTGAGGCTGGAAGTCCCCGCCTTTCTGCTTGCGCTGCTGGCCGGCTTGTTCTTGGTTCATGCCGGCAGGGTCAACTTCCATCAAGCGTGGTTTAGCGTCAAGATGCTGCTCCTGCTCGGCGTGATCCTGGTGGATGTGCTCGCCTCGCGCCAGTTTAAGGCCTTTAGAAGGAGCGGCAAGGAGGGTCGGATCGCGGGTCCCTTCGGAGTTCTCGTTGTGCTGGCCCTGCTAATGGTGCTCGCCGTCTTGACCAAATTCTAGAGAAGGTGTAGCGACAGCTCAGGGCCGGCGACGATGCGATCGGCTCCGGTTCTCATGCTGACCCTGATCCTCGCCGGAGGGTGCGTGGAGCCGTTGGAGAATCGCCTCATCTTCTTCCCCGACAAAACGATCGAAGAGACGCCGCGTCAGTGGGGAATGGCCTACGAGGAGATCTACTTTACGACCGAGGATGGGCTCAGGCTCAACGGTTGGTGGATTCCCGGGACCGGGTCGCCTATCACACTCCTCTGGTTCCATGGCAACGCCGGTAATATCAGTCACCGGTTGGAGAACATCAAGCTCCGCCATGACCGGCTGGCGATCAATATCTTCATCTTCGACTATCGCGAGTACGGAAAGAGTGAAGGGAAGGTATCAGAGGGTGGGACCTATCGCGATGGTGACGCGGCGGTTCGGTATCTACGTGGGCGGGGCGACCTTGATCCGGCCAGGATCGTCTTCCTTGGGGAATCGCTTGGCAGCGCGGTGGCGGTGGAGATGGCGATCCGGCATGGCTGCGCTGCCCTCGTATTGGAGTCGCCCTTCCTCTCCATCCAGGAGATGGCAAAAGCAAGCTTCCCGTTCCTCCCGCTCGGTCCGCTCCTTCGGACAAGGTACGATAATCTCTCGAAGATCGGAAAGGTGAGGGCCCCCATCCTGATCGTTCATGGCGAGAACGATGAGATCGTTCCCCTTCAGCATGGGCGCCGCCTTTTCGGGGCCGCGCCGGAGCCGAAGGAACTCTTCATCGTCAAAGAAGCCCACCATAACGACCTCTACGTCGTGGGCGGGACGGCCTACCTGGATGTGCTGGGCCGCTTCTTCGGCAGGCTGGGCGGATACAGGGCATCGCCCTGATCGTTCGGCGGCAAGTTGCCTTGTGCCCTTTGCCTCACAACTCGTTATCGCGTAATGGGAACGGGGCAGATCTGGAGGCGCTTCCTGCGTAGGCGGTAGCTCCGTGTGCGTGCGAGCCTGCCCACACTGCGCTGGACTGCTCCAGGAGGCGACTCACGGTCTGGACGAACGCCCTCACGTCGAGAGGCTTGGCGAGGAAGCCTGAGCAGCCGGCCGCCAGCACCAGCTCCCTATTTCCTACCTGGGCGTAGGCGGTTGTGACCAAGACCGGGATCCCCTGGGTCGCGGGGTCGGCCTTGAGCTGGCGGGCCAGGGTGAGCCCATCCACGGCAGGGAGCTGGAGGTCCAAGAGTATGAGCTCTGGCTGCTCTGCCTTCACCCGCTCTATAAGGCCGGTGCCGTCTTCTGCCTCGAGGACGGTGTACCCCTCCGCCTCCAGGAGATCGACAACGAGCTCGCGGTTCAACCGGTTATCTTCCACCACAAGGATCCTTCCCCTTGTTGCTGCGTCAGCGCACACTGCGGGCCTCCTCAGGCTGCTTACGTTTCGCGGTCTCCCGTCCAACTCCGTATGGGCTGTGCCGACGCACCCTGCCGCAGGAGCCGTCGGACCGTGCTTTCCAGGACCGTCATGGAGAAGGGCTTGGTGAGGAACTCATTGGCCCCTGCGGAGAGGACCTCGGTGCCTCGTTCCACCTCGACGCCGGTCATCACTAGAACGGGGATCGCTTGAGTGTTCGCGTCTGTCCGGAGCAGCCGGAGGACCGCCGACCCGTCCAGTCTGGGAAGCTCTAGGTCCAGGAGCACCAAATCCGGCCGCAGGGAGGCGACCCGTTCGAGAGCCGTTGCCCCATCCCCTACACTGTCCACCTGATAGCCGGCGGCCTCCAGCGCGTCCCGAATGGTCCCTGCCAGGGCCTCGTCATCGTCTACGACCAGGATGAGGCGTTTGTCTCGAGGCCCGACCAACGGCAGGCGGACCCCGAAGACGCTTCCTTTTCCCTCCCCCGCCGATTCAGCCCAGATGGTACCGCCGTGGAGCTCGACGAGCTGCTTGGTCAGGGCGAGGCCAAGGCCGGTTCCCTGGTACTGCTTTACGAGCCTCGACTCGAGCTGGGTAAAAGGCTGGAAAAGCTTTGGCAGGTCCTCAGCCTTGATCCCGATCCCTGTATCCTGCACGGCGATCTCCACATACTGGCCGGGCTGTTCAGTGTTAGCGGTGGATTGTCCGCCATCTGGTCCTTCGGGCCTTTCAACCATGAACCGTGAACCGTGAACCTTGCGGGCCGTGACCGTAATCCGCCCGGCGCGAGGCGTAAACTTCACCGCGTTCGAGAGGAGATTAAACAGGATCTGCTTGAAGCGGAGCGGATCGGCAACGAGGGTCGCAGGTGCCTCGTCCTCTTGAAGCTGAAGCTTCAGACTTTTTGCCTCGGCCTGAGGGCGGATCAGGGTCATTGCGCCGGACAGGGCCTCGCGCAGCACGAAAGTCTGCGGCCTCAGCTCGATCTTCCCCGCCTGTACCTTCGTGAGGTCGAGGAGGTCATTGATCAGCGACAGGAGGTGCTGGCCGCTCTGATGGATGTACTCCACGTAGCGGGCCTGCTTCTCGGTCAGGGGGCCGTAGGCCTGTTGCTGCAAGAGCTCCGAGAAGCCTAAGACCGAGTTGAGCGGGGTCCGTAGCTCGTGGGACATGTTGGCGAGGAAGTCGGACTTGGCGCGGGAGGCCGCCTCGGCCTGGAGCACGGCCTCTTGGAGTTCTTGGGTCCGAGCCTCGACGGTGGCCTCGAGCTGGATGGCAGCCATCCGCTGCGCCTCATAGAGCCGCCCATGCTCAATGGCGAGGGCCGCCTGGGCGGCAAAGAGCTGAAGGGTTTCCATGGTGGCTTCATCAAACGGCCGCCGGCTCCGCTTCCGGTCCGCCCCCAGTACCCCGATCGCCCGACCCTGGATGAGCAGCGGCACGTTCACGAAGACCTTGGACCGGAGGGCCTCGATCCGATCAAGGGGGGACTGCAGCCGGAGCGGCTCCGGGACCGGGCCCTCGCCATTCCAAGCGATCATCCTTTGGGTGAGGTAGGCCTGAGCAATGCTACCGCCTGCCGGCCCAATCGGAACACGGATCACTTCGAGAGGCTCTTCTACCCCCAGGCTCGCCACCGCCTCCAGCCATCGGCCCTCTGGATCGGCGAGGAGGACGTTGACCCGATCGAGCTCCAGTACCGTCCAGGCCGCTTGGAGAAGGCGGTCGAGGCGCTCTTGCAGCCCCAGCGGCGTCTGGATCTCGAGGCTCGCCTGGTACAGGGCTCGCCGAGTTGCCTCCGCCCGCTTGTGCTCGGTGATGTCGCGCGCAATGGTCGAGAGAAACTCCACAGCTCCGTTCGGCGCTTTATGCGCAAGAATCACCTGCGACACGGGAATCTCAAGCCCACTTCGGTGCAGAAGAGCGGTTTCGCCGCTCCACGCACCGTCACGTACTGCGGTCGGGATTCCCTCGCCTAGGACGAGTGCCCTCGCCCACTCGGGGTTTCCGTCGGCAAGCGGGAAACCCGCAATATCCTCATCCTCGCCGACCCCTATCATTTTCCGTCCTCCGGCATTGAGGTATAGCGCGCGTTTGCCTGCATCAGCAATGGCAACAAAGTCAGGTGTTGCATCAAGGATGGTTACAAGTCTTCTCTGCGATTCCTGTGCGTGCTTGCGCTCGGCGATTTCAGCCGTGAGCGCAGCGGTTCTCTCCTCAGCCTTTGTTTTCAGATCTTCGTATAGCCGTGCTCGCTCCAGCGCCATGCCAATTTGGTTCCCAATTCCATGAAGGATTTCCAGGCCCTCGTCAGAAAACAGCCCCTGTTCTGGGCCGGCCAGGTTCATGATCCCTACCGTTCGGTTGCCGATCCACAAGGGGATACTGGCATGGTAGCGTAGACCGCGGGTGTCGCCCTTGGCCATCTGCAGCCGCTCACACTCGAGAATGTTCGTCGCCCGAATGAGTTCGCCGGAGAGGAGTTTGCGGCGACACAGACAATGGCCTTCCAGCGCGCCAGGGGCCTGGAGTGCGGGCGGCAGACCATGTGCGCTGGCAATGCGAAAGCCAGTCTCACCCTCTTGAAGAGAGATTCAGCCAGCCTGAACGCTTGGCAATTCTAGTGCCCGCTGTAGGGCTTGAGCGGTTACCTCCTGCTCGCTGGTGCACCGGTTGAGGGTCTCCGCGATCCGAGTCAGGCCGTTGAGGCACTGGTGTGAGAAGGCGAGCTGCTTCTCCCGCGCGCTCGGCTCCTCGTTGATGAGGATGCCATGCTCGTGTGTCGAAATCAGGAAATCAAGGATCTGCTGGCGCTCAGAGGTAATCACATGTCTTTGATCGGCGAGGTAGCCAACCGCACCCGCCTGCATATTTGCGCTCTTTCGCATGACCCGGTTCGCCAGAGTGGAGCTGATGCATGAGAGAAGCGATTTCTCGTCATAGGGCTTTCTCATGAAATTGTCAGCGCCACACTCGAGGCCTTTGATGAGCTCCTGCAGGCTGGGGAATGTGGTGACGATAACAACGGGTGTGTCCCGCGTGCTCTTATTCGATTTGATTCTCTTGCAGAGAGTGTAGCCGTCCATCGCCGGCATGGCGATGTCGCAGATGATGAGGGCTGGCTTGCACCTCTTTGCTTTTGCCAGGGCCTCTTGGCCGTCGGTCGCTAGCGTGATTGCAAACCCGCGCTCTTCGAGCAGGTGTTTCACCTGCTCGGCCTCGGTGGGGCTGTCTTCGACGATCAGGATTTCTATGCCTTTGTTCATTCGGCCTGAGTCAATCCCAATTCTAGTTGAAAATCCGAAGCGGCCTTCCATCGGGCTCACGCCACGCTCTCGTGGTTCTGACTGCGCGGTGCGATCGCCCGCTGCAGCGCGGCGCGCAGGAGGGGCAGGTGTCGGTAGCCCTTGATCCGGCGCAGGCGCGGCTCGATCTCCAAGAGCGCACTGGCTACCCAGCCTGCCTTGCTTCGAGCTCTCGCCGCACGGCTCTGATCTCGCTCAGCAGCTGATCGTCGCTCACGAGCCCTTTCCGCACGAGGATGCGCCGGAGGGCTTCTTGCTCTTACAGGCACGCACGGAGTAGCTCTTCAAGGGCTGCTGTCTGCCCCCTGTGGACGGTCTCAGCCATCTTCCCTGTCTCCTGGCTATCGCCCTCTCGATGGACGTGCTTCTGAGTCTCGCCTGGTCCGATCCCCGTCATCCACCCCCACAGCGGCCTCCGCATGTCGCTTGTGGAGCTCGAAGTACTCCCGGTAGCGTTGTAACAGCTTCTGGTCCCCCTGCAGTACGAGCAGGTTCTCCGCGTTCTTCTCCTGGGCCGCTCGGGTGTAGTTGAAACTCCCGGTCACGACAGTGTGGCGGTCGATGAGCACAATCTTGTTGTGCGCGGCGGCATGGCGCCTGTCGATGAACGTCGGGACCCCCGTGTGGGCGAGGAAGTCGGCCTGTGAATACTGATCCCTCCCCTGGGACCGATCCAGGATCACCGTCACCGCCACGCCGCGCCGATGAGCCTGGACCAGGGCCTCCGCAATCGGGGCGGAAGTGAAGCTGTACGCGTGGACCAGGATTTCCTGTTTCGCCTCGTTCAGGAGCCGGACGATGAGGCCGGTGCAATCCTCCCCCGGCGTGAAGCAGACGTCCGTGGTGGGCGTCTCCGCGCTCCACACCCCAGGGACTGCTACGGTGAGCAGCACGACGGCAAGCGCCAACCAGCGGATCACCGATCAGTGGCCTTCCAGGCTGAGCAAACGGCCTTGTTGGGACGTGATGGGTTGTTTCATTGTTACTCAGGCATTCGACCAGCCATTTTTCCCCTGCCTCTCAGTATTCTGGTTATATCTGCGCAAGAAGCGTGCAACAGCTTGAAAAGAGCGGAGTTATCATTTACGAAAAGGGTCAGTAAGGGGTTTGTCCTAGGATCAAGTTATATAATGTATGATGTATATTTATATATACTAAGATATATCTTGTATTTGAAGTTTTATTCATTGTCAAGTAAAAAAAATCAAGGTGCAGCATCAATAGGTATCTTATGAGCTAAAAGCATTAGATTAGTTAAGGATATATCTGGATAGACAGGGCAAGCCGGCTCTCGAAGACATAAACCCTCTAGAGAAGTTCTAACGGGGATATTCTGGAGCAATGGAGTTGTGCCGTGACTAAGGAGAGCGGCTATCCAGGGGGATGGTCTAGAGGTGGGGGAGTGGCACTTCGGGTCAAGTCGCGGTAGCTAGTGCCGTTCCAACTACTTACGCCGAAACAGTGAGGCTTCAGTGAAAGAGGCGTATATACTGCATACGTCTCTGCCATTAACCGCAATAAGTTGGAACGGCACTAGGAATAGGTCCCGCCTACGCCGACCAGGGTGAAGGGGCTATCGAAGATGGGAACAGAATGGGGGATCGGGAAGCGATGGGCGGATTTTGTTACAATTCACCGGCGCAGCCCTCTCCGGTCTGCGTTACGTGACTGTGACGCGCAGGTAGAGGTCTCCCCGAGACCCAGCCCCGCCCTTGAGCCCTTTCCCTTTCAGGCGCAGGCGTGTCCCGGATCGGATCGCAGGAGGGATCGTGACCATCAGCTCTTCGAGCTGGTCGCCTCGCATGAAAGTGACCCGCTTCCGCACGCCGGCCGCGGCCTCTTGAGCGGTGATCGTGAGGTGAAAGCGGAGATTCAATCCAGCGGGGGCCTGGGCGGTATCCCCGGACAGCATCCGTTTCACCAGGTTGAGGCCGGCCTTGATGCCTTGGCCGATGCTGGACAGGAGACCCTGCGATTGACCCCCTTCTCCCATCCCCCGGGTTCTCACCTGCTCGACCGCCGACCTGCCTGACCCTGGATCGACCGCCATACGGGAGGCGCGTCGCCAAAGCACACCGATCGGGGCGCCGATGAAGATCCCGCCGAAGAGAAATCCGCGCCCGCCGAAAAAGACCTGGCGAACAAAGGCATCGTCAAAGCGGATGCCGGCCCTTGCGAATTCGCGGTTCATTTCCTGAAAGATCGACGACAGATCAGGATTGGAGAAGAGATCTCGGAAGATCTCTTCCTGGGAGTACCGAAATCCGCCCGTGGTACGCCCGGGGGCCGCCTGGGCCTGACGGAAGGAATCGTACTGCCGCCGCTTCTGCTGGTCCATCAGGACGGCATAGGCCTCGCTGATTTTCTTAAACCGTTCCTCCGACCTTCGATCGCCAGGGTTCTTGTCGGGGTGGTACTGCAGCGCCAGGCGTCGGTAGGCTTTTTTCAGCTCCTCCTCTGTGGCGCACTCTGAAACGCCCAGGATAGCGTAGTAATCTTTCCGGTTGTTACGCACGTGAGTCATTCCTACTTCTCTTGTCGGGTTTGGAACATGTCATTTCGAGGCTGACACAGTCAGCCGTAGGGCCGCTGCTTGCTGCGCCTCCTCAATGGCAGGGCAAGCCCTTCATCACCCCAGCCGTTCGTCCTGAGTCCTTCGACAAAGCTCAGGACAGGCCCTGCCCCTGCACACAGCGCATTAAGAGAATGCGTTGCTTCGCTCACATCGATAGACGTCTTAGTGCGCTGTCTTGAAACGATCGCCTAGCCCTTCAAATGCCTCGCGAAGAACTCAAGAACGTGGTTCCACGCATCCTTCGCCACGGCCGGGCAGTAGACGTCCTTCCTGGTGTCATTGAAAAACGCATGTTGCGCGCCAGGGTAGATTTTCACCTCCCCGGCCTTCCCATACCGCTTCAAGCCCTCCTGAAGCCGGTTAACGTCGTCCATTGTGATCCAGCCGTCCGCGTCCCCATAGATGTACAGGATCGGGCAGGCTAGGTTCTTCAACGGGTCTGGGGGTGACGGGACCTGGCCGTAGAATGGCGCGGCGGCCTTGATCTCCCGGGTGTGGCAGGGCATGAGCAAGGCATAGGTCCCGCCCATGCAAAAGCCGATGACGCCGAGCCGCTCGCGTGCAACCCCTTCGAGATTCTTGAGATGATCGATGGTGGCCTGGAGGTCCTTGAGGGCCTGCTCCGACTTCAGTGAGCTCATCAAGCGGCCGGCCTCATTCGGGTCGGCGGTGACCTTGTGACCAAGGCAGGAGTAGAGATCTGGCGCCAGGGCGATGTACCCCTCATGTGCGAAACGCCGCGCAATGTCCTTGATATGTTCGTTCAGTCCCCACCATTCCTGGATCACGATTAACCCGGGGTACGTCCCTTTGGCCTGCGGTCGGGCCAGGTAGGCCGCCATCTGGATATCGCCGCTCGTGTAGTGCATCATGGAGCACGTCAGCGCCTCATGGCTTCTTTCCGCCTGTTCTTCCATAGCCACATCTCCTCTTCTCAGGACACGGTCGTCTTCGGTACGGATGCGCTCTTGGGTCAAAAGTAATTCGCTATGTAATCTCTTATCGCGTCTTGCGTGCTGCGGAATGCCAGTTCTCCCCATGGGACCAGGGTCGGGGAGAAAATCTTCACGTCAAGTGCTTCATCCCTCGCCTGAAGCTCACCGCCGACCACATGCGCGGCGTAGGCGACGATCACCACTGCTGAGTCCTCGTACGAATAGACGTTCAGAAGGCGGTCGATCTTCACATCGAGGTTGACCTCTTCCCGGGTCTCGCGAATGGCCGCCATCTCCAACCGTTCACCTTTATCCACGAAGCCGCCTGGGAACACCCACTTGCCATATGAAGGTGGAATCGCTCGTTTCACCAGGACGATGCCGCCATCGAGCGTGAACAAGGTGCCGGTCGCGACCTTCGGGTCCTGGTACTGGACGAAGGAGCAGCTCGGACACGCCTGAAGCTCGGGCCCTTGCGGTTTCATGCGCCTTGGCTTGAGCGTGTCCCCACACCTTGGGCAAAATCGATAGGGGACCTCAGACGCGTGAAGATGGCCGTGAGCATCTCCGGTGTTTTTGGTCACGCTAGTACCGTTCCAATTATAGTATGGCGACTGTGCCGTTCCGCGTGGTCGCGACCATTGCCATAAGGGACGCCGCTCACATTCGGCGCATCAAGTTGGAACGGCACTAGCTCCACTTCCGTCGGCCGCAGCCGCGGCCTCTTCGAATTTAGTTCGGAGTGGTGCCTTCAGACTCAGCGATCCGCTCCAGGATCACCTCGCCGATCTTCGTGTGGATGCCCAGTGGTTCGGTGATCCGGAAGGCGATGCCGGGGTGGCGGTTGGCCGCCTGCTTCACGAGGGCTGGGATATCCGTGGTGACGTGGCTCCCTGGCCCGAGGAAATACGGGTGTACGATGACCTCCTCAGCTCCATCGGCCACGCAGGCGTCAAACCCTTGCTGGATGGTCGGCCCTCTCAACTCCATATGGGCGTAGTGGACGATGCTCAATCCAAAGCGATGCCGCATCATCTCACAAATCTGCTTGAGCAGATCGTTCGATTCCTCGCGGCGGCTGCCGTGATCGACGATAAGGAGGGCTCGTTTCATCGGCATACGAGTCACGCGGCGGCCGGCGCCAGGACTCGGCGGATCGCCTCGAGCCGATGGCGGAACTCGATCTCCGGCAAGACAGGCCCACTGCCCGCGGTGGGTAGCGGCTGATCGAGGTCCACCCAGGAGGCACAACCATCGTATTGTGATGTGTTGGGGATGGTGAACGTCTGCGATAGCTTGTGGATCCTGACGGCCAGGACATGGAGGCCGGAATGGTTTCTGTAGAAAAAACGCTGCTCGACGGCGGACCAAGACAGGATGTGCTCCCCTTCCAGCAGCTTCAGCGGCGCCAGATCGCAGACGTGAAACACCTCTTTCACGATGGCGTAGCAGTCGATCGAGACCAGGTCAGCGGGAGGTCGCGATGCCTGGCTCCTGTCAAGTTCCTCGCGATAATCGGGAAGCAGATCCTGCCGCTTCTGATGGAGGTAGGTCGGGAAGATGAAGAATTCGGAGTGCTCCACCTCGAACTCACCCCGCCTCTCATGGATCCCACCCTTCCTGAGCAGGAGCGTCTGGCGCCCGGACCTCAGCGCCTTCGCCACCACCGCCCACTCTTTCAAGGCTGATCGATTCTCTGGAAGCATCCGCCGCCCTTCCTGTGGTCTGAGAAGTGTCCAATCTGCCCGCGAATCTTTTTTATTATACTATGCAGGGTGTAGCCTGACAATCCTAGCGATGATTCAGGACGCTACCTTCACTCCCTCCATGGTTGACACCCTTCTGTCGATTCCCTAGAATAAGCGCAAAATGAACATCCTCCGCCTAAAGGTCCCTCAGTGGGATGTATTCGATGGCCTTGTGCATGGTTTTCTCGGTCGCCTCGGCGGCCGAAGCCAGCCACCCCATGCCTCCCTGAACATGTCGTACGATCATGGAGATGATGTTCAATCCGTGAAGCACAACTGGTGCGACCTCAAGATGGCTTTGGAGCTGAGCGACGTGGACATCATCACCGCCAACCAGGTCCATGGCGACACGATCCTGAAGGCCTCGAGCGGGACCGGGAAGCGGGCTGGCGTTGGAGATGGACTCATGACCGGTGTGCCTAACCTCTTGCTGGGAATAATGGCGGCTGACTGCGTGCCGTTGCTCTTCTTGGAGCCGGGACGAAAGGTCGCCGCTGCGGTCCACGCGGGCTGGAGGGGGACGGCTGCCGGCATCGCCGCCAGGGCGGTCAAGCGGATGACGGAGGAGTACCGTATCGGTCCGTCCGCACTTCATGTGGCGATGGGACCGTCCATCGGTCCCTGCTGCTACGAGGTGGGAAGGGAAGTGGCAAAGCAGATCGAGGCGGACTGGGGAGAGGCACTGAGGGGTGCCTGGAGGCCGGATGGTGCGAAAGGTTTCCTCGACCTGAAGGCGATTAACGAAGCGCAGCTTGTCAGTGTCGGTGTTCCCCGATCACACATCGTCCGAATTGGGCCCTGCACCGCTTGCAACGTCGAAAAGTTTTTCTCCTACCGGAAGGAGGGGAAGACCGGCAGTCAACTGAGCTTCATAGGTTGGCTGCTGTAATCATCCTTTGTCTTACGCGGTGTCATGGGATGGTCACTGTTCTTGGCCGCCCAGGGTCTCGCGAGAGATCCTGGGCGTTGTTGTGTATCGATCAGAATCGTTCCAGCGAGGGGAGCCAAGCGGAGGTGCACCGATGAAATTCCACACGGAGTACTTGACCTTCAATACGAAGAAGCAGCGCGACTACATCAACATCACGAAGGAAGTTGAGGCGGCACTGAAGAAGAGCGGGGTCCGGGAGGGGATGATCCTCGTCTCAGCGATGCATATCACCGCCTCTGTCTATGTCAACGATGCCGAGGAGGGGCTGATCCAGGACATCGACGAGTGGCTCGAACGGCTGGCCCCTTATCGTGAGGACTACCGGCATCACCGGACAGGCGAGACGAATGGCGACGCCCACCTGAAGAACCTGCTGATGCACCACCAGGTTATCGTCCCCGTGACCGAAGGAAGGTTGGATCTAGGACCTTGGCAGCAGATTTATTACGCGGAGTTCGATGGCCGCCGAAGAAAGCGGGCGCTCATCAAGGTGATGGGCGAGTAGAGGAAAGCAATCCTGTACGCTACACCTGAAATGCGAGATTGCTTCGCGGGGTTTACACTGAACACATTCGTTACCCTCAGTGCAGGCTCCGTGAATGTGCTCGCAATGACGCTTTCAAGGGTGCTCGGAGGGCTGGATCTTCTTGAAATATTCCTCGACACGGAGCAGATCCTCTTCGGTGTCCACCCCGATGGTGTCATATGGGGTCTCGGCCACATAGATCGGTATGCCATTCTCCAGAAATCGGAGCTGCTCGAGTTTCTCGGACTGTTCCAGCGGTGACGGCGGGAGCTGGTGAAAGCGGTCGAGCGCCGAGCGGGTATACGCATAGAGGCCGAGGTGCTTAAAATAATTGGTGCCTGTCTCGCGGTCTCGCTTGTAAGGAATGGCGCAATGCGAAAAATAGAGCGCCTTGCCGTCCTTATCCGTCACCACCTTGACACAGTTCGGGTTGTGTGCCTCTTCGACCCTGATAGGGGTTTTCAGCGTGGTCACCAGGGAAGATGCATTCTCAAAGAATGGTTGCAACAAGACCCTCAAGTGCTCTGGCCTGATCATCGGCTCATCGCCCTGGATGTTGACATAAATGTCCGCGGGCAGGGTCTGCATCACTTCATGGATCCTGTCTGTTCCAGAAGCATGAGCGCTTGACGTCATCAGGACCTTGATCTGGTTGCGCGTGCAATAATCATAGACCTCACTTGAATCAGTTGCGACAACCAGATCTTCCAGAAGCTCGCATCGGTCGGCGCGCGCAAAGACATGATGCAGCATCGGCTGGCCGCAGATCGGCCTGAGCACCTTACCCGGCAGCCTCGTCGAATTGAGCCTCGCCGGGATCACTCCGAGAATCGTTAGCTTCCCTGGGCGCGCCATCTTGT
>JBGQIR010000006.1:0-26667 GCA_041498535.1 Methylomirabilis sp. (SeqCode) | reverse complement strand
GGGAGGGCTTTCACCACTTGCCGCAGGCCCCCCGATGTGCGTGAAATCCCCGCGGGCTCAGACGACGGATCGGTCTACTCAGATCTCCTGCCGCGCGGCAACGCCCCAACCTCCTCCTGGCCCACGTCGCCCCTGGCCTCCCGCAAGAGCTCCAGAAACGCGACGGCGGCCGCAGGCAAGGCCCTTTCCCGGGTGGACACCGTGTAGAGCTGTCGGCGAAGGTTCAGATCGGTAATGTGAGCGGCGCACAGGCGGCCCATCACGACTTCCAGGGTGATGGCATATTTCGAAACGATCGAGACACCCAGATTGGCCGCTACTGCCTGCTTGATCGCCTCCGTGCTGCCGAGCTCCATCGCCTTTCTAAGAATGATCCCCTTTCGTCCAAGCTCTTCTTCCATGATCTCTCTGGTGCCGGATCCTTGCTCTCTCAGGATAAAGACCTCCTCTTTGAGTTGGTTTGTTGAGACGAACTCCTCGTTGGCCAGCGGGTGATTTGAGTCAACAATCAGCACTAACTCATCCAACAGGTATTCTTCTTTCTGCAACTCCTCTGGCTGGACAGGCGGACCAACAAAGCCGAGATCCGCTTCGTGCTCCAGCACCTGCTCCAGAACCTGTGCCTTGTTCGTGATGGCCAGGCGAATGTCGATTCCGGGGTAGCGACGCCTAAAGCGGCCAAGGGCGCGTGGGAGCATATAGGTCCCGACGGTGCTCGCCGCCGAAATCCGAAGGTGGCCCTTCTGGAGGCCCTTTAACTCGCCGATGGTCTCCCGGGCCTCTTCCAGGACCTGAAAGACTCGGTGCGCGTGTCGATAAAGAATTTCCCCGGCGTCGGTGAGCTGAGTTTTCCTGCCAAGCCGGTGGAACAGTTTCGTCTCGAGGCTTTCCTCAAGCGCCTTGATCTGTTTCGAGATAGCCGGCTGCGTACGATACAGCTCTTCAGAGGCTCGGGAAAAACTGCTATGCTTTGCCACAGCCAGAAAACCTCTTAGTCGTTGCAGATCCATGGAACACCTCCTCTGTTAAGACGAGACCAGCCCTCCTGACCGGCCTTTCCTTTTAGGGCACCGCATCCGCTTTGTCTCCCTCTAGTACCGTTCCAACTATTAGTTATGGCGACCTTGCCGTTCCGCGCTGTCGCGACCATTGCCATAAGGGACGCCGCTCAAATTCGGCGCATCAAGTTGGAACGGCACTAGTATTAATAAAAGTAATCGAATCTGTAAAATAAATGAATTTGACACATAGTATACGCGATGATAAATTTACGCGTCAACTCCCAACAATTACAGTATATGAATTCCATCCTTCGCCTTCCGAGCAAGGGTCTCTGGATGTTTGAATCCATGATCACTGCGCGGGACCTTATGACCAGCCCTCTATACACGGTTCGTCCCCCCGATCAAGGTAAAGAGAGCGATTGCCCTTCTTTGCACACACAGAATGAGTGGGGTTCCCCTTGTCGATGGCAAGGGCCACCTACTGGGCCTGATCTCAGAATGAGACCGCCGCGCTCGGAGGCGGGACACGATTGTGCCAACGGGATCTGGGACACAGGGGGGCAGAGAAGACGGGTAGACAGATGATAGGGCAGGTGGTAGACTCCCTCACGCCGTCAGGTCAGCTACAGCATCCCAACGCGATTACCGCTGCAGGAACCAACAGGAACAGCAGCACTTCCAACTTGGGAGCGGCTGCGAAGGGGGCAGAGGAGAGCGGGGCGATGGCGCACGCTCTGGAAGAGCGACGGCGGGATCTTTACCGACTGTAGCACCGTAAGGGGAGAAAAGACATGGAGTTCTTCTTAGACACCGCAAGCTTGGAGGAAATCCGAGAAGCTGCGAAGTGGGGGATCGTGAGCGGCATCACCACCAATCCCACGCTGATGGCGCGCGAGGGCGATGTCGAGTTCTCCGAAACCATCAAAGAGATCTGTGACATCATCGACGGCCCCATCAGCGCGGAGGTGGTTTCCGTTAAGGCCGAGGACATGATCGAAGAGGCCCGGCCGATCAGCAAGTGGCACCCCAATGTCGTGGTGAAAATCCCGATGACTCCTGATGGCCTTCAGGCTATCAAGGTTCTCTCGTCGGAGGGAATCAAGATCAACACCACCCTCATCTTTACCGCCAACCAGGCCCTCCTGGCGGCCAAGGCCGGGGCCTACATCGTCAGTCCTTTCGTTGGCCGCCTGGACGACATTTCCGAAGACGGGATGCAGGTCATTCGCGATACGGTGCAGATCTTCAAGAACTATGGCATAACGACCAAGGTTCTGGCCGCCAGCATCCGCCACCCAAGACATATCACCGAGGCTGCAAAGGCTGGCGCCCACATCGCAACGATGCCTCTCAGCGTCCTCAAGCAGGCGATGAAGCATCCACTCACGGACATCGGCCTCGAGCGCTTTCTCAAGGATTGGGAGAAGTACCGGCAAGCGCAAGGAACCAAGGAGTCGGCCGCGGGAAAAACAGCAGGTCGTGCCCGGGGTGCGGTGCAGGCCTGATCATACCCTGAGCGTTGAAAAGGGACGGTTGATTGTGGACTGTGAACTGAGAAGGAGGTGGGTTGCATGACAAAGATCACCCCGCTATTGCTCGGTATCGGCGGGGATAGTGGGACAGGGAAGTCTACTCTGGTCGGCGGGATCTACAAGATCTTCGGCGCGGACAAGATCACCAACATCAATCTCGATGACTATCACACGTTCGATCGGGCCCAGCGCAAGATCTACAAGCTCACAGCCCTCCATCCAGCCGCCAACAACATGGCCCTGATGGGAAAGCATGCTTGGCAGCTCAAAAACGGTGAAAAGATCGTCAAGCCGGTGTATGATCATTCAACCGGCACGTTTGCCGAGCCGGAGGAAGTTGAGCCGAAGCCGATTGTCATCATCGGTGGCCTCTTTCCTTTTTTTACCCAAGAGCTCAGGGATGTCTTTGACCTGAAGGTGTATCTGGACCCGGACGAGGAACTGAAGCGAAGCTGGAAAATCCAGCGGGACGCGGGCAAGCGCGGGTATACCATCGAGCAGGTCATGAAGGAGATCGAGGCCAGACAGGAGGATATCAGGAAGCACATCGAACCCCAGAAGGAATATGCGGATATCATTATCCGCTTCTATGCTCCTAATGGGCCGGGGCAGCCTCAGGATAATGCCCACTTGAATGTCCGCCTGTTCTTGAGCCAAAACCTGCCCAAAACCGGCCTCGACGAGCTCCTTCAGGAAGCGATGGGAAGGAAGACCCGCCGGGCCGTCCGGCTGGTGGACGAGGACTATTACGGTCAACCCTTCCATACCCTGGAAATGGATGGGTCCATCCACCCGCAGACAGCAGGAGCGCTGGAGCAGAGAATCTGGTCCCACCTCCTCTCCCCCATGAAATCGCTCCAGGATCTTGCGCCAGAGCAGTTGGGTACCTTCGCTGAGGGCGGATCGTCTCGGCACAGCGATCCCCTGGCCCTGGTGCAGTTGCTTCTCATCTATTATCTGCTGCAAGCGCGGGAGGCTCGACAAGGAGCCCCGCGAGATAGCGTCGCGGGAATGGTGAAGGGATAGGCGATGGCGAGAATCGCGATCAACGGGTTCGGGCGGATTGGTCGGTTGGCGTTTCGGGCCGCGTGGGAGCAGAAGCTGGCCCTTGACGTCGTGGCCATTAACGATCCATCCGGCGCACATACAGATGCCCTCTTGCTGGAGTTCGACTCCAACTACGGGGCGTTCCCTGCCAAGGTCGAGAGTGACGAAGGGAGCATGCGGGTGGACGAAAAACCGATCCGCGTATTCCGGGAGCGCGATTGGACCAAGCTACAGTGGTCGGATGTAGGAGCAGAGATCGTCCTGGAGTGCAGCGGCCGGGGGACGACGCGCCCCGAGGCTGAAAAACACTTGGCGGCCGGCGCCAGGCGGGTGCTGATCTCCGCTCCCGCCAAAGGCGAAGACCTCACCGTTGTTCTCGGGGTCAACGAGGAGCGATACGATCCGGAGCAGCACCGGATCATCTCCAACGGGTCGTGCACAACGAACTGCCTCGCCCCGGTCGCCAAGGTCCTTCTCGACGCCTTCGGACTTCAGTGGGGGTTCATGAGCACGGTGCACAGCTACACGAATTCCCAGCACATTCATGATCGGGGAGCGGAAGACCCTCGGGAGTCAAGGGCGGCAGCGCTCAACATCATCCCCACAGACACTGGAGCTGCCAGGGCACTTGTGAAGGTGATTCCTGAACTCGCCGGTCGATTCAACGGGATGGCCTTCCGGGTGCCTACCCCCACCGTCTCCGTGATCGATCTTGTCGCGGAGGTCGATCGCAACGTGACGATCGAAGAGGTCAACGCCGCGTTCCGAGAAGCGGCCAAGGGACGGCTCCGCGGGATCCTCGACGTGTGCGACCGTCCGCTGGTCTCGATGGACTTCAAGGGGAACTCCCATTCTTCCATCGTAGACTCCCTCATGACTTCGGTCCTGAAGGACCGTATTGTGAAGGTGGTGGCCTGGTATGACAACGAATGGGGGTACTCGTGTCGCTTGGCCGATCTCGCCGCGTATATCAGCGCCCGTGACCTCCAGCAAGATCAGCAGCGGTTGTGGGGCGTCTCGAAGGGGATGAAGTCCTCTTCGACGGGGTGAAAGGGCTGAGCCCGCGCTGCAGAGCAGGGTGGCCGCTCCAGCAAATCCGACAGTGAGATAATGCCGGGGGTCAGGGGTCGAGACCCTTGGATCACAAGGGTTATCGAGACGCGTTGTGAATGAGTCATGACAGGGGAGATCAGTGAAAACGGCTCACGACTCGCTTGACCAGTTGTGTATCAATACCATCCGAACGCTGGCAATGGATGCGGTTCAAAAGGCCAACTCGGGGCATCCCGGCCTTCCCATGGGCGCTGCCGCCATGGCGTACGTCCTCTGGACGCGCTTCCTGAGACATAACCCGAGTAATCCCTCCTGGCCGAATCGTGATCGCTTCATCCTGTCGGCCGGCCATGGCTGCATGCTCCTTTACAGTCTCCTTCACCTGACGGGCTACGACCTTCCTTTGGACGAACTCAAGCGATTTCGTCAGTGGGGCAGCCGGACCCCGGGACATTCGGAATATGGCGTCACGCCTGGCGTAGAGACGACGACGGGTCCCCTGGGCCAGGGATTCGGCACCGGCGTCGGGATGGCGATCGCCGAGCGGTTTCTTGCGAATCACTTTAACCGACCTGGATACCCGATCGTTGACCACTTTATCTACGCCATTGTGAGCGACGGCGATCTCATGGAAGGCGTCTCCTCTGAAGCGGCCTCCCTCGCTGGACATCTGGGCCTGGGCAAGATCATCTACCTGTATGACGACAACCGGATTACCATTGACGGGAGCACGAGCCTGGCCTTTACCGAGAATGTCGGGCAACGCTTTGAGGCCTACGGCTGGCACGTCCAGCGAGTGGATGGGAACGACCTCAAGGGGGTCGAGGCCGCGCTCAGCGCGGCCCAGGCGGAGCGCGAGCGTCCATCTCTCATCATCGCCAGGACCCACATCGCGTATGGGAGCCCGAACAAACAGGACACAGCGGAGGCCCACGGGACCCCCCTGGGGGAGGAGGAGGTGAGGCTCACAAAGGAGGCATTGGGCTGGCCCTTCGAGCCCACGTTTTATATCCCCGATGAGGCGCTCGCCCATTTCCGGGAGACAGTACCTCTGGGCCGATCCTGCGACGCGGAGTGGCGGTCTCGATTCGATGCCTATGCCGCTGCCTATCCGGAGCTTGCCGCTGAATGGCACACCGTGATGGAGGGTAGGCTCCCGGAGGGTTGGGCCGACAAGCTGCCGACCTTCACGCCCGCCGGAGGGGGTATGGCCACCCGCGAGGCGTCCGGTAAAGTGCTCAATGCCATCGCGCCGCATCTGCCGACGCTCATCGGCGGCTCGGCGGATCTCACGCCATCGAACAATACCTATCTCAAGGGGTGCGGCGATTTCCAGAAGTCGAGCCCCGGCGCCAGGAATTTCCACTTCGGCGTGCGAGAGCACGCGATGGGCTCGATTCTAAACGGCATGGCGCTGCACAGGGGCGTTATCCCCTACGGTGGGACCTTTCTCATCTTCTCCGACTACATGCGTCCTGCGATCCGGGTGGCTGCGCTCTCGCACATACACGTGATCTATGTGTTCACCCATGACAGCATCGGCCTGGGCGAAGATGGCCCCACCCACCAGCCGATTGAGCACCTGGCCGCTCTTCGGGCGATGCCGAATCTCACGGTGATTCGCCCGGCAGACGCGACGGAAACCGCCGTAGCCTGGCGCGCCGCTCTCGAGCACCAGCACGGACCCGTGGCCCTGGCCCTTACCAGGCAGAAGCTTCCGGTTCTCGACCGGACCACATTCCCACCCGCCGATCTGCTGTTACGGGGGGCGTACATCCTGGCCGAAGCCGAGCGCGGTCATCCTCGCATCATTCTCATCGCCACCGGTTCGGAGGTCCACCTGGCCTTGGAGGCTCGGGAGCTCCTCAACGCCCAGGGGATCGCGGCGCGCGTGGTCAGCATGCCAAGCTGGGAGCTGTTCGACCAGCAGCCAGACTCGTACCGCGACGAGGTGCTTCCGCCAGCAGTGACCGCTCGTCTCGCGATCGAGGCGGGCTCTCCGCAGGGCTGGCACCGCTACGTAGGTTCCTGCGGGGGCGTGGTGGGCATGACACGGTATGGAGCCTCGGCCCCGTATCAAGCACTCATGAAGAACTTCGGGTTCACGACCGATAATGTGGTGTCTAGGGCGAAGGAGCTCCTCACCTGAATTGCCGTAGGGTGTGGCGCCTCCCCGGGGCATGATCCAGTCAGGCGGGGCCGCTCTCCAGAGCCTGGGAAGCCAACAATGGCTTGCCTGGCGGCGACCCACGGACGGCGCCTCGCAGAGGAGACAGCAGACCACCGCATTCTCGAATGCCACAATTCTTAACTGCCGGAAGCAACATACACTCACCGGCGAAAACGAAGGGGAGGGCAACGATACTATGACCGAGCCGATGGATCGAAACTTGGTTCTGGAACTCGTCAGAGTCACGGAGGCTGCAGCCCTGGCGGCGGCCCGCCTGATGGGTCGTCGCGACCGGGACGCCGCCGATCAAGCCGCTGTAGACGCGATGCGCTATACCTTGAACTCGTTGGACATCGACGGCACGGTAGTGATCGGGGAGGGTGAGAAGAACCAGGCCCCCATGCTCTACATCGGGGAAAGGGTCGGGACAGGCTCCCCCCCTGCTGTCGATGTCGCGGTGGACCCCATCGACGGGGTGACGCTCCTCGCTAACGGCCGGCCAGGCGCACTCTCGGTTGTGGCAGTCGCCGAGCGGCACACGCTGTTCTTCACCCATCTTGCCTATATGGATAAGATCGTCGTCGGCCCCAATGCCAAGGGAGCAATTAACATCAACGCCCCTGTCCGGGAGAACCTGCGACGGATCGCCGAAGCGGAAAATCGCGAGGTGGACGACCTGACGGTAGTCATGCTGGATCGGCCACGGCACGAACGGCTCATCAAAGAGGTGAAGGAAGCGGGCGCCAGAATCAAACTTATCAGCGAAGGGGACGTCGCGCCTGGGATTATGGCCGCCATGGAGGAGGACACCGGCATTGATCTCCTCATGGGGACCGGGGGATCGCCGGAAGCGGTGCTTATCGCCTGTGCACTAAAGTGCCTGGGCGGAGACATGCAGTGCAGGCTCTGGCCAAGGGATGAGCGGGAACGACAGATCCTTACCGACGAGGGCCACGATTTGGATCGCATTTTTACTGTGGATGACCTCTGTAGGGGGCAGAACGTTTTTGTGGCCGTTACCGGGATTACCGACGGGGAGCTGCTGCGCGGGGTCCGCTACACAGGCGGATACGCCCGCACAACCTCCCTCATGATGCGCTCCATCTCCGGCTCGGTGCGATGGATGGAAGCAAAGCATGACCTGAGACGGCTCAGAGAGATTGCCGGCCCCCGATACGAAGGCGTGAAGCACAGGAAGGCAGACTCGTAGGCCACAATCTGCACAAATGCCTTGGTGATCAGGTAAGGGGCCTCTCCGATGATCCAATGGATCATCGGACATTCTAAAGAGAAGGTGGTCGCGCCGCACAATAATCATTCCTGATGGCTGTCTCTGGGAGCTCGCGAGCGGGGAAGCGAGGCGGGAGACACCACGGGTTCCTGCTAACGTCCTTCAAGAAACTGGCTCATCGCGACGAAGATCTTCGCCTCTAGCTTGCCCGCCTCTTCTGCTTTCAACAACGTCCGCGCTATCCTCGCAAGACCCTTCATGATCCCAGCGACCTTCCAGGTGTGGGCTCAATCAATAGGAAGACAGTCCGCCTGGTGCGAGGGGGCCTTTGTCGGCCGCGTGGAATCGGCCAGATCGGGCAGCAGGCGGGTCTTCACTCTCAGGCTCCAAGTGGCATCGAGCAAAGGCGAGGGTCGGAAGCGTTTCAAGAAGTCGTATGGGTCACATCGGTCCAAGTTGGACATGGCGATTTGCTTGCCATCGGACGAATGGCTGCACTACACTATAAGACATGCCTCGACCGTAGGCACCTGCAAAGGAGGAACTACCCATGACGACGAAGACCAAGGAGTACCCGGTGATTCCCGACGATCAAGTTGTCAAGCGGCTGGAGCAAGAATTGCCAGGTTGGTATATGGAGGGGCGATGGATCAGGAGAAAGTTCAACACCGATGGGTGGCCAACGACTCTCATGCTTGTCAATGCCATCGGCTACCTGGCCGAGGCCGCCTGGCACCACCCGGACGTGGAAGTCACCTGGGGGAAGGTCTGGGTGAAGCTCCGGACCCACAATGCCGGCGGGATCACAGAGAAGGACTTCGCTCTCGCCAAAGAGATCGAGCAGGTGGCCCTGTGGCGACCTGGCGAGGATTCGCCGCTGGACGGGACACCCAACAAATGGTTGCGCGGCGGCAGCAAGGAGTAAGGTAGAGAACACGCGTTCAGCGATCAGCCTTCAGTCCTATGTATGCGTCTTGCTGATCGCTGATTGCCGACCGCTACACGCTTTCCCTAGAAGAAATAGGAGATGCCGAGCAGGTACACGCTCGAGTTGACGCCGACGTTGGGGCTGTCGATTCCGCCGTTGGAGATGTGGTGCAGGCGGGCCTGGCCTGTGATGGCCACACGATCGGTGACGAAGTAATGGAGCCCGGGTCCGGCCTGAAGCGTGAAATTAAACTGCGTCCCGAGAATGGTGGGCAGTCGGAGGTTCCAATGCAAGATCCCCATGCCGAAGTCAAGGAACGGCACCCACCGAGTCCCTGTCGCGAAATTGTACCGGAGGATGAGGCTTGCGCCTTGGCCAAAGGTGGTGCTTGGCGTAGTCGTAACCAGGAGAATCGGTTCGAGGATCAGTTCCAGGCTACCCCGAACCGGAAAAGGGCCATGCACATCGGTGACCGTATAGCCGATCTGACCGAGCAGCGGAGCAAACTGGACATCCACGGCTCTCGGCGCAAAGATTTTGTGAGATATACTGTAGCCACCGATCAGACCCAGGTGCCAAGTCCCTGATCGGAACCCCTCCTCCGGGCGGAAGGCGGCTCGTCCCTCCGATCCAACCTGTTGAGGATCGCCCGTGCGACCCATGGTTCGCGCCGCGATCGCCTCCGTCTCCTCCGCTACAGTGACCCTCAAGTCGGTCCTGTTTCCCACGCCTGAAGACGAAGAATCCATCAATCGCTCCGCCCAGGAGAGGGCGGGAAGCACTACCGAGAGCACAGCCAGACCGATACACGCCCGCAAGAGCAAGGATTTGATGGTCACGCCAGGCTCCTCTGTGAGGTTCATCGTTGTGGTTAAGATTCCTCTCCCTTCCCATTCATGTCCTTCCGGGGCACCCGCCCGACCGGCCCACGATAGCTCAGCCGGATTCGATATCTGATCGCTGCTGTGCAAGGGGTTCGCGCCATCTTGCTGCCCTGCTCTCGCTCCCATCCGAAGCAGACCAGCAACCCGATCCTTTCATTGAGCCGCTCGCTGATCATCGATTCCACGAGGAATCCGACCTCGAAACCTCCATCTTGACAGCGCGGGTTGGGACAGGCGAGCATCGCTTCACACTTCTCGCTCACTGTCCGCACCGAATGCGGAAAGGTGCCGGTCTCCGAGGCCGCGCTCTCCCCAAAGGAGGGGCATTCCTCCCACTCGAGGCTCACATCTTCCAAGTCCGAAAAGCGATGGACAGGGGCGCCGATTCGGGGCATGACCTTCAGTGGGCGCTCACTACCCTTTGGCGGGAGTTCTGCGACGTGTGCTCGGAGGAGGTTTCTCGGTTAATCGGAATACCTTTCCGACACATCGGGCAGTCCTTCGGAGCGTACGTCGGGAATTCCCGATCGACTAAGGTGAACAGGGGGAACTTGAACTTCACCTTCTTGCTCCTGCGCCAGAGTGTCCCGATCCCAACCACCCTGCCCCCCAGTGATTTGACCAGGTCAATGAGCCCCCTCACTGTCTCTCCGGTGGTGAGGATGTCTTCGACAATCAGGACTCTGGGGGCGCCAGCAAAGTACGGCCGGAACTCTCTCGGAAGAGAGACCTGGCTGGCACCCGATCCGTTGCGCTGCTTGCTGGCATAGATGAAGCGCGGTCGCGAGGGGTGGGCACGCGCAACGCAATGGCCCAGGAGGGAAGCGCCGTAGCCGGTGGTGAGCACGAGATCGATCGGCTGGTCCGCGAAATGTTTCGCAATCACGTCTCCCAACCCCTCGGTGAAGGCCGGCTCGGTAGTGGCCAAGGCCTTTTCGACATACTCCTGCGCATGGCGACCCGAGGGCAGGACGAAGTGATCGTTCGTAAGATACGCCCCGGTTCTGAGGATGATACCCCGGTTGATTCGCTCCAAGATGTCTGCTTCCATCATCAGCCCTCGCACTGTGTGCCCGTCAGTGGACGTCGCCCGCCAGCGCAGGAAGGTCCCTGCGCAGGCACCATGTGTCACTCATAGAGAACAATCTCAAGAGGGACACTCAGAAGTTCTGGGCGGTGTTACGCCCGCGGCTCTCCAGGGGGCATGCTCTTCCCACTACCCTTGCTGCATCTCTCTACTGAACAGCTCCGTCACTACCGTGGTAAACGTGTGGGCGACGGCCTCGGCCCTGGCGTTTTCGAATCGCTTGATCAGCCTGCGGACCTTAGCCGAGTCGGCTTCTGGCCCCCTTCGACCGGCGGCGCAAGCCTGATTACTCCAGAGCTGAGCGACCTCCACCAGTTCACGAATATCCAGGCTACCGACCGGTTGCACCTTGACCGACCGTATCCCCTTCCCTCGCTTCTCCTTCACTGCATCCACATCCTCAGCACGCCAGCAGAACAGCTCGTGCTTTTCTCCCGGGCGTTCGACCTGAACCCTTGGCGCGATGGCGCCCAGGAAAGCGGCGGCGGCCCTCCTGCCATCGACCGGGAGCTCCCACACCTGCCCTGCCGCATGCAGGGCCCACCGCTTCGCCCGTTCTTTTAGCCACCCGAGCGGCACGCCGAGCTGAATGTTCTCGCGACCTGTGACAGGGTCCACTTCCAGAAGCACCAACTGTTTTCGCTCCTGTCTGGCAAGCTCAGCGTAGGCCACGATCAGCCTCGTCGCAGCCAGTTTATTCGGCCGCGTGGCGATAAAGTCTGCGCCCATCCCGGCGAAGAAGGCAATCCAAGAGGGGATCGCCTCCGGGTCCCTTGCGCAGAAGCCGACCCTGCGCTGCGGTCGTAGCCGACTCGCCCCCTTCAGCAGCTCGCCGCAGAAGCGTCTCGCAGCCGCCGCCCCCTCCCCGAAGAGCCCCTCATCGCGGCCGACATCGCCCATGCCTGTGGCCAAGAACAGGAGATCCTCAGCCTCCACGATGAAGCCGTCGAAGAGACGGCCAAACTGTTCGATGAGGAAAAGATTGCTGGGGGTCTGAACCTGCAGATAGATCTCCAGACCGTCCTTACCCCGAACTAAACCGTGCTTTTCCAGCAGCATGAGGAGTCGCCGCCCCTCTTCCGGCGTACGGCAGACCGGGGCAATCAGCTTGACGTTCGTCAGCCCCATCTCCTCCCTGACGCGCTTGATGGCCTGGCATTCCAGGAAGAAGGCACGCCCATATACCGGGTGACAGTGGCGCCCAGCACCCCGTAGATCGCGGAGTGGGTTCCCCGACTTCGGCTCATATCGATCTCCGCCCAGCAGGCGCATGTATCGATCTGAGCTGAGGGCCGAAAGCCGGACCAGAACATCCCCCTTCACCTTACCAGCCACCTCACGGTAGGAGCCGGCGGCGAGAGAACCGATCGCGCAAGAGATGTAATCGATGAGCCAGTCGGCCTTGTTACGATATGGCCCCGCGCGCCCCTGTATGGCTTCCACCAGCGCGGCGAGCGCCGTTCCATCTCCGAGGCCCTGATCTTTCATTTCCTGGAGCTGATCGAAGTCGAGAAAGGCAAGAGGATGAATGCCGACTTGCTCCTCAATGATGGCGTCCAAGGCCACCATTCCCACCCCATCCGTCGGATACCGGGCCTCGAAAAAGACGCGATCCGGGGGCCCCGCGATCAACATCAGTGCAGCCTTGGTTCGCGGGAGGTCCGCCGGTCGCACCCGTTCCACCCGAGACGACCGAAGCCCCTTCGTCACAATGCCTATCTCGTTCCGGCAGTCCACAGTCACGTTCATCCCGTCGACCAGAAGTGCCGCGGCCGGACCGGCGCCGACCAGGCACGGCAAGCCACGCTCGCTGCAGAAGCGGGCCGCGTGGCCACTGCGATCGTCTCGGATGATGACCACTGCCGCGGCGGCCTGCATGGCCTGCTCCCATTCCGTGTCGGTGGCTTCGGTGACCAGCACGCTCCCCACCGTGAATTCGTTGATTCGAGCCGCATCCCCTATGGGTCTTACCTTTCCGCAACCGATCGTGCCCCCGAAACCCCTACCCCGCAGCAACACCTCTTGGGGTTCGCCCGACGACTCCATGATGCAGGTGGTGAACTCAATGGGACGCGACCGCGGTACCATAGGCCGTATCCGCAGCAGGAACAGCATCCCGCTTCCGGCGCTGATGCCATCGCCATCCTTTGCCCAACTCACTTCCGCTGGTCGGCTCAGGTGCGCCTCCACAGACAGCGCGGCGCGCGCCAGTTCGAGCGCTTCATCGTCGCTCAGGATGTATCGCTCACGATCCCGTTTCGGCACCGGGACCGACATGAGAGCACGATCAGGGTCGGGCACCCACTTCCATGCCTTTGTCCCCAGGCGCCTGTTCACCATCGGCCTGAACCCCTTCCTCAAGGTCGGCTTGTGGACGAAGAATTCGTCGGGGGTTGCGCCTTCCTCTCCAGAGGGACGGCGCATCCCGTAATTCCCCTGGATAACGACCACCTCGGAGAAGCCTGAGTGGGGATCAAAGCCTGTCATGAGCCCTGAGCAGGCTGCGTCGCTCCTCACCATCTGCTGCACACTGAGGGCGAGCACTGAACTCACCGGATCGATCCGCCTGGCAGCCATTTCAGTAAGGGCTCTTGCGGTGAAGAGCGAGGCGAAGCAGCTTCGGCAGCCATCGATGACAGCATATTCCCCCTTGAGATTGAGGAAGCTGTCATGAAGGCCGACGGGCGCTTCCGAGAGCTGCTCCTGTACAACGCTGGACCGGACAGCCACCGGTATTGCACCAGAGCTTCTCCGAGAGCAAAGCTTCCAGTAAGCCTTTGTGATCTCCCCTTCCAGATTGGACGGGAATTTCACCCGGAGGAAAAGGTCGCGGGCCTGCTTTGCCCTAAGGGCCACACCTTCGGGATCCCGGTGGTCCAGGCCGCTCATCACCCGCTTGAGGTCTGGGAGCAACCCGGCCTCCCTCACAAAGTGACGGTACGCCGGCGCGGTGACCGCGAAGCCTGGCGGGACACGTGCCCCGTGTCGGCCGAGGTGACGCATCACCTCACCCTGCAGGGCGTTCTTGCCCCCCACAAGAGGTGCATCATCCGCCCCGATCTCCTCAAACCAGAGGATGAAGCGTCTCTCCCGGCTAGAAGCCATAGCCCACAAAACACAACGGCCTACCCCTACGGAAAGGGATAGGCCTGTTTCCCTGCACTGCCAGACTCACATCCGCGCCCGGCTGGCTGTGACACCGGCCTTCGCGCCCTTCGACCCCATTGACAAGCTTATCGCCATGTCATTCCGCCTCGCACTGATCGCCTCCTCGGTTGTTTCTTTTCGCTTTTCAGCGATCGGATCAGGGCACGACCGCGACCTTGCTGAAATCTGCGATCCCGGAAAACAGATCCGCAACCTCCTTCAAGATGGCCAAACGGTTCTCTTGGAGGTCGCGATCGTCGGCCATCACCAAAACTTCCTCGAAGAACATGTCCACGATGGGGCGGATGGCAGCGATCCGTTGCAGGGCTCGGAAGTAGTCCCCTGCCCGAACCAAGTGCTCCGTGTCAGCTCGGAGGTTGGCCGCTTCGCCATGAAGGGCTCGCTCGGCGCTCGTCACGAACCGATTGGGATCGACCGGCTTGGAGAAGCCCCTTGGAAGGATATTGATCACCCTTTTGAAAGCCACCGCGAGCTCTCCGAAGTCGGGCTCTTGTCGGAAGGCAGCCAAGGCCTCGGCACGCTTCCCAGCCCCTGGTACCCGCTCGGCATCGACGGACAGGACGGCGTCCACCAGGTCGCCAGGTATTCCCCGTTCCGTCAGGATCAGATGGAGTCTGGCCGCCAGAAACTCCATGACCTCCTGCGCTGCACGCTCCTTTGGCCGGGTCAGGCGATCCCCGAACAGCTCGAGGCTTTTGACAATTGGTTCGGACAACCGCAGGTCGATCCCTGTACTCAAAAGGATCTGCACCGTCCCCTGTCCGAGACGCCGCAGGGCATAGGGATCTTCTGATCCACTTGGGATCAGGCCGATCCCGAAGCACCCGCAGATACTGTCGATCCGGTCGGCCAGCCCTACGATGGCCCCGACCATTGATTCGGGAAGCCTGTCGCCAGAGAAGCGGGGGAGGTAGTGCTCCTCGATCGCCTGGGCGACAACCGGGGCCTCGCCCGAGAGCCGAGCATACTCACGGCCCATGACCCCCTGAAGGTTGGGGAACTCCTTGACCATCGTGGTCACCAGATCGGCCTTACACAACTGGGCAGCCCGGCGGGCGTCATGAACAAGTTTCGGGGCGACCTTTTCGGCCACGTAGATGACCAGTTCCTGGAGCCGCTCTACCTTATCGAACAATGTGCCAAGCCGGTCCTGGAAGATGATCCCCCTTAGCCTGGGAACTCGCTCAGGAAGCGGGATTTTCCGATCCTCTTTGAAAAAGAAATCGGCGTCCTTCAGCCGCGCCCTCAGCACTCGCTCGTTCCCCACACGGATGACATCCATCTCCTTGGCCTTCATGTTGGAGATCGCCACGAAGTGGGGAAGGAGCTGACCGGCGTGATCGACCACCGGGAAATAGCGCTGGTGCTTCCGCATCGGGGTCATGATCACGTCCCGGGGCAGCGAGAGGTATTCTAGCTCGAAGCCGCCACACACCACGTTGGGATATTCAACCAGGTACGTCACACCTTCCACCAGATCGTCGTCGAGGACCGGTTTCCCGCCCACCTCGGCGGCGGCCTCTTCGGCCAGCTTCACCACCAGGTCCCGGCGGCGTGACTGGTCCACGATGACATGTCGTTCTTCCAGCTTTTCCATATAGTCTTGGAAGCTTCGAACACGGATCTGGCCACGGCTCAGAAACCGGTGACCGTACGTCTTGTTACCGCTCTTGACCCCATCAATTTCGAAGGGGATCATTCGACCGCCGTAGAGGGCCAGGAGCCACCGGATCGGCCGGACGAAGCGAAAGCTGCCTTGCCCCCAGCGCATGAACTTCGGAAAAGAAAGGGAGGCGACCAGTCTGGGCAAGAGGATCGGAAGCAGCTCGTCCAGATGAGCGCCTCGCTCTTCGATGGCGGCGACGACATACTCCCCACGATCAAGAGCTCTGACTTGCAGGTTCTCGACAGGGAGGCCCTGCGCCCTGGCGAAGCCGAGGGCGGCCTTGGTCGGGTGCCCCTCCTGATCGTAGGCCACCGCCTTCGCCGGACCGACCACCTCGCGGACCCGATCGGATTGAGTCTCTTCCAGTCGCTCGACATACAAGGCAAGGCGGCGCGGAGTGCCCAGAGTTCGCACACCCGAAAAGGTGATCCGTTCCTCCTGGAAGAGGCGACAAGCCTCCGCCTCGAGATCTCTCAGGGCCGGCGTCATATAACCTGAGGGGATCTCCTCTGTCCCGATTTCAAATACGAGTTCTTTAGTCATAGGATCGTATTCTTGTGGGAATCGTTATGAGTGCCAGGCCTTCATGAGCGGAAATCCCATCTCCTCGCGCTGCTTCAGGAAGGCTTCGGCGCTACGGCGCGCGAGATTCCGGACGCGACCGATGAAGCTTGTCCGCTCGGTAACTCCGATCGCGCCCCTGGCGTCCAGAATATTAAACGTGTGAGAGCACTTCAGGCAGTAGTCATATGCCGGAAGCACCAATCCCTTCTCAATGAGGCGGAGCGATTCCTTCTCGTATTGGTCGAATAGCTGAAGCTGTAACGCAACATCGGCTTCGTCGAAGTTATGGATCGACCACTCTACCTCCCCTTTGTGATGGACGTCGCCGTAGGTGACCCCCTTCACCCAGGTCAGGTCGTAGACGCTCTCCACCCCTTGCAGGAACATGGCGATCCGCTCGATCCCGTACGTCAACTCCGCGGAAATCGGTTTCAGGTCAATCCCCCCGGCCTGCTGGAAGTAGGTGAACTGGGTGATCTCTAATCCGTCCAGCCAGACCTCCCACCCCAGACCCCATGCGCCAAGCGTCGGCGATTCCCAATCGTCCTCCACGAAACGGATGTCATGCTTGAGCGGATTGATGCCGACACTGCGAAGGCTGTCGAGGTAGATCTCCTGGATATTGTCGGGAGATGGCTTCATGATCACTTGATACTGGTAATAGTGTTGGAGACGGTTCGGATTGTCCCCATAGCGCCCATCAGTAGGACGGCGAGACGGTTCGACGTATGCGACATTCCAGGGCTCAGGTCCCAGCACTCGCAGGAAGGTGGCGGGATTACTCGTCCCAGCGCCGACTTCAACGTCGTAGGGCTGCTGGATGACACAGCCCTTGTCGGCGAAGAACCTCTCGAGTCCCAGGATCAATCCCTGAAATGTCAGTGCAGAATTCACTCGTCGTTTCATCACGAAGCCTTTACGTCAGTGAAAACAGCAGGAGGAAAAAGCGCGCACCGGATGTAACAGGCCGATTTATCAATCAAACGTGCTACACGCTACCAAGAGGTACCTTTGCTGTCAAGGAAAAACGGGCAAAAAGGGGGTCAAATGCCCCGTTGAAAATGGCTTAGGAAGGAAGCGGAGCGGAGATTCTTGCCCAAAAAGTAGGCAGTGCAGACTTTTAGAACCTCTTCCAGATCGCCAATGTGAGGGGGTGCGAGGGGGATGGCCAGAGACTCCCGCAACGCCCCTTGGAGGACAAGACGCAGGTATTTTACCGATTCTGATGCGATAGCTAAACTATCTTGCACCCGAGGTCGACAATCTGGACAAACCAGTCCACCTCTGGACGGGCTGACCGCCAACCCGTCGGTTTGCCTCAGAGCAGTTCGACAGACGAGACAGCGATACAGTTCTAAGAGATAACCGGCAATCCTAAGAAGGCGTATTTCAAAGGTCCGCAGGAGCCGCGGGTCATCGTGGGAAACCAGCAAGGTGAGTGCATCTCGGAGGAGGATGAAGATCTCCTCGTTGGGCTCTTCATCTTCCACGGCCGCGCCTGCCAGCTCTACTAGGTAGGCCCCACGGCTCAGCCGCTCCAGATCTGCCTTGAGCGGGGCAAATGGCTCGGTCACTGAGAACTCATTGATCGCGTGTAAGGTTCGATTGGGCCACTCGAAAAACACGAGCTCTCCGAGCGTAAACAGCTCGAGCGTCCCGCCGAATTGACTGCGAACGCGCCTCGCTTCCTTGGCGACCGCCCGGACCTTTCCCAGCCTCCGGGTGAAGAACGGAATAATCCTATCCGCCTCACCGAGGTTGTGTCCCCCGATGACGATCGCTTCAGTTGTTTGTAAGGGCATGTTGGAGACTCAAAGTTCCACGTTCCGAGTGCCAAGTCCCAAGTTCAAGATGTGGCGACGTCGATATTTGATCTGGAACTCGGAACATGGAACCTGGAACTGCGACGCCGAACCTGGAACTCGGCACCTGAAACTTGGAACTTGTTATTGTTGTAGATACCCGAGCCGCTTCAGCGCCTCGTCGTCCTTCTGCCAGTCGCTGCGAACCTTGACCCAGAGCTTCAGGAAAACCTGGGTGCCGAGCAGCATCTCGATCTCCGGCCTCGCCTGCTCTCCGATCTTCTTCAGCATCGCCCCGCCGCGTCCGATAATGATCCCCTTCTGCGAGTCTTTCTCGACATAGATGGTCGCCTCGATATCGGTAAGCTCGCGCCCTTCTCGCGCCTTCACCTCCTCCACCTCGACGGCCACAGCATAGGGCACCTCCTGATAGACCAAGTGGAAGACCTTCTCACGAATCAGCTCGGCGATGATGAACCGCTCGGGCTGATCGGTAAGCTGATCGAGCGGATAGAGAGGTTGCCCCTTGGGCAGGTGTTGGATCAGCAGGGACTCAAGGACCTTCACATTGTCGCCTTTGGTGGCGGAGATTGGAACGATATCGACGAATGACAAGAGGGCCCGAAATCGGTCGATCGTAGGGAGAAGCCTCTGTTTCTCGACGAGATCAACCTTATTGATCGCGAGGAAGATCGGAGACTTCACCCCTTTGAGGGCCTCCAGGATGTGTTTGTCGTCCTCAGAGAGCGGGTCCGTTGCCTCTACTATCCAGAGAATCAGGTCCGCCTCCCCCAGTGTGTTCATGGCTGACTTCACCATCAACCGATGGAAGTAACCGCCTGCCTTGTCAATCCCCGGCGTATCCAGGAAGATCATTTGCGCTCCGGGCAGACTCTTGATTCCCGCGATCCGGGTTCTGGTGGTCTGGGGCCTGGGAGAAACGATCGAGACCTTCTGGCCCAGGAGGCGGTTCATGAGGGTCGATTTTCCGACGTTCGGTCTCCCCACGATCGCCACAAATCCGGATTTGAAATTATTCCCTTCCATATTCAGGATCTTTTCGGGTGATTCAGTTCTAAGACGTTCCTCAACATCCCATTCAGTTTTGCTAGATCGTCTGAAATGAGCGTTCCTGGTCGATAGAGAATTCTCCTGATCGCAATAGTGGCTAATTGAATTCTGATAACAGAAGGAGCTACTAAATTGGCCTCTCGCCACCCCTGGATCGGATAATCGCTAGGTACACGGGGAGGGTGGGTTGTGACGGCCGCAATGATCAGATCGCCTCGGCGATTATATTCGGCGCCACTTACTACGACCGCCGGCCTCACGTTCGCCGTCGCGTTATCTCGAAATGGAAAGGCGACCAGCACGACGTCGCCCTTCGCGTATTCCATAGATATCTCTCCACTGGTCGTACACCGCGTCTTCGGGGTTATCCCACGTCCTCGCGAAGGCCTCCTCTGCCAGAGCCGAAAACGGCGCGATCTCTCCGGCTTCGGAGGGGCGTCGAACGACGTTCGACCCAGCGAAGATCAAACCGTTGAGGCTTCCCTCATCGATTCGTACCGTCCGGCCAAGCTTGATGACGTGCAAGTATCCTTGATCAATCCACCGCCGCACCGTCCGCTGGCTCACCTTCAGTCTCTCCGCGGCCTCACGGATAGTCAGAAACGATGTGGCCGGTCGTGGTTCGTGAAGTGATCTCACCCTCGCTCCTCTATGTCCCACACGAAGATTATGGAAGTATTCGCCTCCTCTTCCGATTCTCACTCGACCCGCTCATGATACGGCAAGTGACCTCTTCCGTCAATAATTGACCTCAATTGACACTAACTCTTCGCGAGCCGCCAACTGTGATGCGGGATTCCGTCAGGGGAGTGAAAGTCGGAGGAGCGCGGCGGGATCGACCCTGGCGCCTTGGAGGCGCACACCGAAATGCAGATGCGGCCCGGTGGCACGTCCTGTCGCCCCGACCCTGCCGATCTCTTGGCCCTTGTGCACCCTGTCACCGGCTTTCACGAGGAGCCTTTCTAGATGGAAGTAGACGGTATACAGGCCAAGACCGTGGTCGAGCACAAGCGAGTTGCCGCCAAAGAATTGCTCCTCCGCCAACGCCACGCGAGCTGCGTTGGAAGCCCGAACGACAGACCCCGGCGGGGCGTGGTAATCGGCCCCCGAATGCGGAGACCGGGGCTGCTCGTTGATCATCCGTCGAAACCCGAATCCCTCCGGCAGCCCGGCAGAAACCACTGGCGGGAGAAATGCCCCGTGCCAGTAACGCTCTGGGGTCATACGCCTCCAGAGCTCGTTCAACCGGCTCGCCTCTTCGGTGACCCGCCTGGACGCCTCCGCATCCAATTCGACCATCTCCTGGGGCAGCGTCAGGCGCTGCACGGCAAGGCGGCGCGGCGTGATGCGGATTCGCCATTCGCGCACACGAAGGCGACCCTGCCGATCCTTCCCCGTAAGGCGCAATCGGCGTCGCCCAGACGCCTCCAGATCGATCCCGACGATAGTCTGGACCTGGCCGCTCCCGACACGGAAAAAGGTGAGCGGTTGCTCGTCCAGACTCCCTTGCAGGTCTTCGAGCCAAGCGACAGGCCGCAGGGTCACAGCAAACACTCCACCCTGCAGGACTGTTCGCGGAGGTCGCCCCTGGGTTCCGAAAGGATCGGCCGCTTCTGATGGGCGAGGAACCGCAATGAGGGGTAACAGGAGAAGGGGAATGGTCCATACGAACCGGGGGGTTCGGAGTCTCGAACCGACGGTCATCCTCGCCTGGAGACCGGTTCGCTGGAGGGGCCCTGCCTGGAGGGACGTGGCAAGAAGGCGGTCAAGATGGTCCCCACCAGCGCGAGCGCTGTTGCCGCCAACAAGGCCGACTCCCCAGAACACGGACGCGCGACAACGGCGCGGAACAGGGGTGGGGCAAGGGTAATGACGCCGATGACCGCCGAGGCAAAAGCGGCGATGAGGACCGCGCCGGCTGCGATGTTCTTTGCCCGTCTGGCGATCGGGTTGAGGGTTGGCGAGGCGAGGTCTACGGCCAACTCCACCGCGCTATTGAGGAGTTCTGCAATGACCACGAGGGCAATGGCCATCAGCAGCAGCGCCAGATCGACGCGCGACAATCGAAGCAGAATTCCGAATAGCGTGACCAGAGCGGCCACCACCACATGGATGCGCAGGTGGCGTTGCGTCGCGAGCGCTTCTGCTATTCCTTCCAGGGCGCAGCGAAACGGGTTCAACACGCCACCCCACACCTCATCGCGGCCTGGTGTCGAGAAACGGGAAGCCGAGTTGGCCCTCGAGTCTTTTCATTGTCCTCGCATCTGACGGTGTCTGATGGTCGTAGCCCAGCAGGTGAAGAATACCATGGATCAGGAGAGCGGCCAGCTCCTCCCGGAGGGATCGGCCTGCCGCCCTGGCCTGCCGATCCGCAGTCTCGGCAGAGATCACCACATCTCCCAGCAGACCTGGCGAGAGCGCCCCGAACAGCCCCTCGCGCATCGGAAATGCGAGGACATCGGTGCTGCTGGGGATGCCCCTGTACTGCTCGTTGAGCCTGGCGATGGTCTTGTCCCCCACCAGCAGTAGCCCGCACTCCGCCCCTTCAACACCCATCTTAGCGAGGGTGGTCTCCCCGACGTTTCTTAGGAACCTGGTGTCGAGCCTGATCTTCCTTTGTCGATTGATGACCTGAAACGCCATATCCTTCCCGTTTAGCATCGGGCCTTTCGAAGATAAGCTTGAAAATTCCGGCGCGTGAGAGCCTGCGCTGATTCATTTCCCGTTTAACGGCCGGCCCTTCGAAATCGAATCCTGGGTAATCCACCCGATGATGGTAGATGCCCGACAAGGCCCGAACAAAGCTTTCATCGATAAGACGAAGCTCTCTGAAGGTCAGCTCGCATTCGCTCAACTGGCCATCGGTGAAGATCGCGTTCACGATAGTGGCTACCAGCGCCTGGAACCGCCCAGGCGTCCGCTCGGTCAGTGTGCGCGCGGCGGCCTCGACGGCGTCGGCAAGCATCAGGATGGCTGCCTCTTTGGTCTGGGGCTTGGGGCCGGGGTATCGAAATGCCTCTTCCTGAACCTCACCTAACTCAGGATCTTGCACGGTCCTTGCCTTATGGTAGAAGTAGGTGACAAGCCGCGTGCCGTGGTGCTGCGGGATCATCTCCAGCACCGCCGGCGGCAGTCCGTAGGCCCTCCCCAGCTCGACACCAGCCTTCACGTGGGAGACGATCACCAGGTTGCTGAGACTCGGCCTCAGCTTGCCGTGCCGGTCCTTGGCATCGGCCTGATTCTCGACGAAATACGACGGCTTGGTCATCTTCCCGATGTCATGGTAATACGCGCCGACGCGGCACAACAGCGCATTTGCCCCGATCGCCTCGGCGGCCGACTCGGCGAGGGTGCCGACCACCACGCTGTGATGGTAGGTGCCAGGGGCCTTGAGGATCATCTGCTTCAGAAGGGGATGGTTCAGGTTACACAGCTCGACTAAGCGGAAATCACTTGCCACCTCGAACAGATACTCGAAGAGGGGGAGCAGGCCGAGGGAGAGGATCGCAACGAACAGCCCGTTGACAAGGCCGCACAACAGGTAGAAGCCAAACGACTCCGTACCTCCGGAGAGAAGCGACCAGGCCAGGATGGTGTAGAGATTGGCCAGGCCGATCATCGCCCCCGCCTTGAGCAGGGTCGCCCGATCCTTCTGGCCGACGAGGGCAAAGATGGCCGTGAGGCTGCCCACAAAGCTATACAGGAAGAAGCGGAGCTCGGCAGAGGCCAGGAGGGAGGTCAGAACACTGATGGCAAGTGCGCCCGCGAAGGCAAGGCGGCTGTTAAACAGGACCGCCAGAAGCAGACCTCCCAACGCGACAGGGATCGAGTACTCCAGCGCGCTCAGCGGGACATTGGGGAGTGCCTGATGGACGGAGGGGATGAAGAAGAGGAAGTAGCGGGTGATGGCTACCGTCAACAAGATCACCGAGGCGACGAGGAATAGGTTCTTCGGCCGCCGCATCGCCTTGGGCTGCAGCGTCCAGATGTACAGGCAGAGGCTGCCGAGCAGCAAGCCCACCAGCAGGCAGATCCCTAGCAGCGAAAGAGTCCCGGGCGGAAGCGCCGGGGACGACGCCAAGAGGAGAATGATGGCGAGGACGGCCAGGCCGGAGAGAAGATGAAGCGCAAACGGATGCTGCTCGAGGCGCGTGGCGGCTCGATGGAACAAGGCGGAAAACGACCATGAATATCCCGCCAGCCGGGTGCTAGCTTCCGACCCCGTGACGGTAAGACCGTTGACGGTCCTGTTGGGCGCCATCTGGCGCCCTCCTATCGCCCCTCGGCGCTTGAAGAAGAGGCTTGGTACAGTTCGTACGCCCTGACAATCTGCTGCACCAACTCGTGCCGCACGACGTCCTCTTCAGTGAGATACGCGAACTTGATCCCTTCGATCCCTTTCAAGACACGTTGCACCTCGATCAGCCCTGATGGCCTGCCAGTCGGCAGATCGACCTGGGTGATGTCCCCCGTGATCACGGTCTTGGAGCCGAAGCCAAGACGCGTCAAAAACATCTTCATCTGTTCTGAGGTCGTATTCTGGGCCTCGTCCAGCACGATGAAGGACTCGTTCAGGGTCCGGCCTCGCATGAAGGCGAGGGGGGCGACTTCGATGGTGCCCATCTCGATCAGGCGGGTGACGCGCTCCGCCTCGATCATATCGTACAGGGCATCGTAGAGCGGCCGAAGGTAGGGATTGATCTTGTCATACAGCGTGCCGGGCAGGAAACCCAGCTTCTCGCCTGCTTCCACGGCGGGTCGGGCCAGGATGATACGGCTCACCTCGCGCTTCAGGAGAGCCGAAACCGCCATCGCCATGGCCAGATAGGTCTTGCCGGTCCCGGCCGGTCCAATGGCGAAGACGATGTCGTGATGTCGAATCGCTTCGAGGTACCGTCGCTGACCAGGGCCTTTTGGCCTGACCGGTCGCTTCTTCGCCGAGACTTCAATCAGCTCGCCCTGGATCCGCTTGAACTCTTCTTCCTCATTCTTGATGAAGAGCCGCAGGGCCAGCTTCGCATCATGAGGAGTGACGCTTCCACCGCGTGTCAGCACGGAGATAAGCTCTGACACCACCTGCTCTCCCACAGCCACATCGTCCGCCTGGCCCTGGATGCTCACGAGACCATCTCGCGTTACCAGTTTGACCTGTAAGGCCTCTTCGATGAGTTTCCTTACCTCATCCTTGCGGCCGAACAGTTGCTGGATCTCCTCTCCGATTGGCAGGGAGACCTTCTTCTCTGGCCGAACTTCCTCTTGCCTCATCTGCTCGCTACGCTGCTCGTCCTCCTTCAATTGCTGCAAATCGCTGCCAAGGCGCCCATCCAGGTGATCCTATCCCAGGATATCTCCCGCCCGCGCACCTGTCAATACCGAGGCCTTCGGCCTGAGTTCATAGTTCGGAGTTCAGGGGTAACCCTACCGCTGGAGCCTTTCGTCTTTTCTATGAACTGTGAATGCTTCATGTGCGACTCTGAACGCTTCTGCCTCAGTCGAGATCCAGTTTGATCTTCAGCTCTTTGAGCTGCTTTAGGTCCACGGGGGATGGTGCCTTCGTCATCAGGTCCTGCGCCTTCTGGGTCTTCGGAAAGGCGATGACGTCCCGGATCGAGGTTGCCCCCGTGAGCAGCGCAATGATCCGGTCGAAGCCGAACGCGATCCCGCCATGGGGTGGAGTGCCGTATTCGAGCGCCTCTAGGAGAAACCCGAACTTGGCCTTGGCTTCATCTGGGCCGATCCCCAGCGCTTCGAACATCTGACTTTGCACGTCCCGGCGGTGGATCCTGATGCTGCCACCGCCCAGCTCCTGCCCGTTGACGACCAGATCATAGGCCTTGGCGCGGACGTTCCCGGGATCGGTGCCAAACAGAGAGAGGTCCTCGTCCAGGGGAGCCGTGAAGGGGTGGTGCACCGCCTGCCAGCGGCCCTCCTCGGAATCGTATTCGAGCAGGGGGAAGTCGATAATCCAGGTGACTCCAAGCGCCGTCTCATCGGTCAGCTCGAGCTGGTGTCCCAACTTGACCCGAAGACGCCCCAGCGCCTCCGCGGCCGTCTTCGGGTCATCGGCGACCAGCAACAACAGGTCCCCCTCCTCCCCCTTCAGTCGCTCCTGAAGCCGTTCAAGGTGAATCGGCCCCAGGAACTTGGCGAGGGGCGATTGTATCCCATCCACCCCTACCTTGAACCAGGCGAGGCCCTTGGCGCCGAAGCTCTTCACGTAGTCAACGAGCGCATCGATCTGAGCCCTTGAGAACGAGCCGGCGCCCTTCGCGTTCATCCCTTTCACGACGCCGCCTCGCGCGATCGGCTCGGCAAATGCTTTGGCCTCGACCCCGCGTAATGCCTCGGTCAGGTCGTGAAGCTCCATCCCGAACCGGGTATCCGGCGCGTCGAGGCCGAACCGCTCGATCGCCTCGCGGTATGTCAGTCGCGGAAAGGGCCTCTGGAGGGGGGGCTTTCCTGCCACCTCAAAGAGCGCCGCTACCAGGCCTTCCATCATCGAGAGGACGTCTTCCCGATCCACAAACGACATCTCGATGTCGATCTGGGTGAACTCCGGCTGCCGGTCGGCCCGGAGGTCCTCGTCCCGGAAGCACTTGACGATCTGGTAGTACCTGTCGAAGCCCGCGACCATCAGGAGTTGCTTGAAGAGCTGGGGCGACTGTGGCAGGGCGTAGAACTGCCCGGGGTTCAGCCGGCTTGGGACCAGGTAGTCCCGGGCCCCCTCGGGTGTGCTTTTGGTGAGAACAGGGGTCTCCACCTCGACAAAGCCGTGCCCGTCCAGGTACCCTCTGACCGCTTGGTAGGCTTTATGCCGCAGGCGCAGGTTTCGCAGCATCGAGGGCCGGCGGAGGTCGAGGTACCGGTACGTCAGTCGAATTTCCTCAGCCACGTCAGTCTGCTCCTCGATCGGAAAAACCGGTGGCTTGGCTTCACTGAGGACCCAAGCCTGCTGGACAGCAACCTCGATCGCCCCGGTCGACAGCGTAGCGTTTTCGGCTCCGGGCGGGCGGGGACGCACGATGCCACTGAGCGCCACCACGAACTCGGAGCGCATCCGTTTCGCCACCTCGTGGGCCTCCGGGTGAGACTCGGGGTTGAAGACTGTCTGCACGATGCCTTCACGGTCCCTGAGATCGACGAAGATGAGACCACCATGGTCACGCCGCCGGTGCACCCACCCCATCAGCACCACCTGCTGGCCCAAGTGGCCCTCTCGCAACTCTCCGCAGTAGTCGGTCCGTGAAAGGCGCTCCATCCTACCCTGTCCTCTCCGCTTCCAGTTCTAAGAGGCGCGAGACGACACGATCCAGAGAAATGGATTGCTCCTCGGCCTTTGCCATATCCCGCAGCGTCGCGTGACCCTTCGCAAGCTCATCCTCGCCCAAGATCAGGCAGTAGCGGACCCGTTCCTTATTGGCCTGACGCATCTGACTCTTCAGGCTCCTCCCTTCGAGGTC
>JBGQIR010000005.1:0-32525 GCA_041498535.1 Methylomirabilis sp. (SeqCode) | reverse complement strand
CCCAGGACCTCACCATTACCGGGGTCTACCGTGAAAAGCGGGGGTTTGAGGGCGAGGCCAACTACCGGTACATCCTTGGGCCGGAGGCGAGAGGATCGATCGATGCCAGGATTATCCAGGACAGACTGAATGCGCCCCAGGATGAGCTACGGGGCACCGTCTATGCCCGGCACGATCAGCAATTCAGTCCGGAGCTCAGTCTGAAGGCAGACATCAACTACGTCAGCGACCGAACCATCCAACGAGAATTCCCAGAAACCCCATCTGAGTTGAGGACCGCGAGCTTCTCCAACTCAAGGGTTTTCCTCACTCAATTGTGGCAGAACTACGGCCTTCAGTTCATGGCGGAGGAAACCCGGGCCCTCGTCACGGACACGACCGATAGCCGCCTGCGTCGGCTGCCAGAGTTGAGTGTTTCGGCCTTTCCGCAACACCTGTTCAGTTCGCCGATCCTTCTGGAGATGAACCTGTCCGGGACCTACTTGGAGCGCGAAGAGGTGCCGGACGGCGCTCGGGCAGATCTGTTCCCGAAGCTCTCCGTGCCGTGGCGGCTGCTCCCCTGGGCGACCATGATACCCTCGATCGGGTTTCGGGAGACCGCCTACACCAAGCGTGGAGCCGGGGGGGAGGGCGGGATAACCCGCGAACTGCTTGAGGCTCGGGACTCGCTGGAGGCCCGATTCTTCCGGACTTTTGACGTCGGCGGTGAACGCGTCGATCGGCTCGTTCACCTGGTTGAGCCGCGCGTCAGCTATTGGTATATCAATTCGGTCAATCAGCAGGAGCTCCCGCAGTTCGACGCCGTCGATTTTGTCAGTCCCCAGAACAGGGTCACGTACTCCCTCACCAACCGCTTATTGGCCAAAATTAAGGAGGCCGATGGCTCCGTGCGGACCCAAGAGGTCCTTTCCCTCTCACTGAGCCAGAGTTACAACCTGAACCCCCAAAGCCGAACCTTCTCGGATATCTACCTGGGCGCGCTGACCCCGGAGCGGTTTGACCAGGCGGTCCGAGAACAGACAACTATCCCGATCCTGCGCAATGGGGTCTCCACCGGGTTCTCCCAGGTGCAGGAGCGCCGCTTCTCAAACCTGGTGGCCGACCTGCGCGCGTCCCCATTTCAAAATCTGACCTTCTATGGGATCGCCGCCATCAACACCGAGGAGGATCGGGTGGATGGGATCGAGGCAGGAGTGCGGGTTGCGGTTCCGGAGTATGGGCGGGTGGAGCTGGCCCATAGCTTCATTCGTGGTCGGGAGACGGCCGGGCTGCCCGGTCCGTTTAGCAATCGGGAGAACTCCGGGGTCGTCGGCCGGCTCCTGCTCACACCGATCAAGAACGTCGCGATCAACTACCTGGGTCGCTACGATTCCCTCAGGGATGAAAGCCTGGAGAACAACGTGGTTGTTACTTACGCTACCTGTTGCTGGATGATGGGCATCCATTATTTGAATCGTGCGGTCGTTCCTGGTCCCGGTGGCACAGTCAGTGGCTCGGAAAACAGCGTCAATTTCTTCTTCGAGCTGCTGACCGGGGGAGCGCCGCCGCCACCGGAGCGGGGAGCCCAGTTCTTCGGGCGGCGCTGAGAGCAGTTGACCGGGAGTCGTGGCGACTGTAGAATATGCCACTGCGTGCATGAGAAGGCGACTGCCCCACAACCATCGCGCCTTCGAGGAGGAGACCATGTACTATCCGGTGTTTCGCCCAAGGCGCTTGCGCCAGAATGAGACCCTCCGCCGGTTGGTTCGAGAGACTCACCTGCATCTCGAAGACCTGATCCAGCCCTTTTTCGTCGTCCACGGGTGGGGAGTCCGACAGGAGATCTCCTCGATGCCTGGATGCTTCTGTCTTTCTGTGGATGAGCTGGCCAAGGAGGCGAAAGAGGTGGCCGCGATGAGGATCCCCGGGATCATTCTTTTTGGCCTGCCGGCGGCGAAAGACGCCGTCGGCTCAGAGGCCTACGCCGAGGATGGGATCATCCAGCAGGCGGTCAGGGCCGTCAAGGACACCGTGTCGGACCTGCTGGTGATCACAGACGTCTGCTTGTGCGAATACACCAGTCACGGCCACTGCGGCGTGGTGGAGCGGGGTCAGGTGAAGAACGACCCCACCCTGGAGTTGCTGGCACGCACGGCCCTCTCGCATGCTGAAGCCGGGGCCGACATCGTCGCGCCGTCCGACATGATGGATGGCCGGGTCGCCGCCATCCGTGAGGCGCTCGACGAAGAGGGATTCGAGGACACGCCGATCATGGCCTATTCGGCCAAGTATGCCAGCGCCTTCTACGGCCCGTTCCGCGAGGCGGCTGAGTCGGCCCCACAGTTCGGGGATCGACGGACGTATCAGATGGATCCGGCCAACGGCGATGAGGCACTTCGGGAGGTCGGGCTCGACCTAGAGGAGGGGGCGGACATCGTGATGGTGAAGCCGGCCCTTCCGTACCTGGATATCATCTGGCGCGTGAAGCAGGAATTTGGCGGGCCCGTGGCGGCCTATCACGTCAGCGGGGAGTACGCCATGCTGAAGGCGGCGGGGCGACTCGGGTGGATCGATGAAGAACGGGTGCTGATGGAGGCCCTCACGTCGATCAAGCGGGCTGGGGCCGATCTGATTCTGACCTATTCGGCGAGAGAGGCCGCGCGCCTGCTGGAAAACAGACCGTGACCGGTCCTCGCTCGAAAGCGCTGCTTGAGGAAGCGAAGCGGCTCCTGCCGGGAGGCGTCAACAGTCCGGTCCGGGCCTTCTTGGCCGTGGGCGGCGATCCACTGGTGATCGAGCGGGCCTCCGGTTGTCACATCTATGACGTCGATGGCAATGCCTACATCGACTATGTCGGATCGTGGGGGCCCATGATCGTGGGCCATGCCCATCCCGCGGTGGTGAAGGCGATCCAGGAGGCGGCGGCGCAGGGGGTGAGCTTCGGTGCGCCCACCCGCTGGGAAGTGGAGTTGGCCAGGATGGTGGTCGAGGCGGTCCCCTCGATCGAGATGGTCCGCTTCGTCAACTCTGGCACTGAGGCGACCATGAGCGCGATCCGGGTAGCTCGGGGCGTCACGGGCCGCAATTGCATCGTGAAGTTCGAAGGGTGCTACCACGGGCACGCCGATAGCCTCCTAGTCAAGGCCGGCTCCGGCGCGATGACATTCGGCGTCCCCGACAGCTTGGGGGTCCCGCCAGATCTTGCCCGCCAGACGATCACCCTTCCCTATAACGACACTGACGCGGTTCGGGCGGCCTTCCAGGCGGTCGGAAATGAGATCGCCTGTGTGATCGTGGAGCCGGTCGCAGGGAACATGGGTGTCATCCCGCCGAGGCCGGGATTCCTGGAGGCGTTGCGGGAGATCACTGCGGCCCATGGGTCCCTTCTGATCTTCGACGAGGTGATCACCGGTTTTCGGCTGGGCCGAGGTGGCGCCCAGGCATTCTACGGCATCAGGCCGGACCTGACCTGCCTCGGGAAGATCATCGGCGGCGGCCTGCCGGTCGGGGCCTATGGTGGTTCCCGATCGATCATGGAGCAGGTGGCGCCCCTGGGGCAGATCTATCAAGCCGGGACGCTCTCCGGCAATCCCCTCGCCATGCGGGCCGGCATCGAGACGCTTCGCCTCCTCGAAGAGCCTGGGTTTTATGAGCGGCTTGAGGCCAAGGGGAAGCAATTGGAGGAAGGGCTTCGCGAATTAGCGGCCAAGTCGGGAATCGCGCTACAGTGTCAACGGGTCGGGTCGATGTTCACCCCGTTCTTTGTTCAGAACCGGGTTGTCGACTATCAGACCGCTAAGGCTGCCGACACCACCCGGTATGCCGGCTTCTTCAGGGCAATGCTCGACGGCGGGGTGAACCTCGCCCCCTCCCAGTTCGAGGCTGGCTTCGTCTCTGATGCCCACTCCGCCGCCGAGATCGAGGCGACCCTCCTGGCGGCGAAGGCTGCGTTCGCAACACTGCGAGCCCGGTAGCGCCCCTCCCTGTCGACCCCCGCGACATTGATGCCTCGACCGTGAGGCTCCGTTTCCGCGACGGCTGAAGAACGCATTCCTGCTGGGAGAGGATAAGGGAGGGTAATCGCTTGCTGAATGGCCTCCCCCGATGTCGGTGGCTCGTCGTGGTGATCGCGTTGCTTGCCGCAAGGTATGCCCTCGGCCTTCTCGCCTCCGCAAGGATATCGACGCCTCGCCTGGGAACTGTGTCTGCCACACCCACGGCAGGTGTCGTCGTCGCGGCAGGTTCAGGGGGCGGGGGTCGCGGAACGGCCCAGTCGAACTATCGGTCGAAGTGCGCCTCTTGTCACGGCGACAGCGGGAAAGGCGATGGGTGGACTGCATGGCTTTTTCGCCTAAAGATGCAGGACATGACAGATCCTGCCCGTATGCGGACTCTCCCGGACGACTACATCTTTCAGATCATCAAACGGGGCGGGGCCAGTCTTGGAAAGCCAGGAATGCCTTCCTGGGGCCAGGAGTTCACCGACGAAGAGATCCGGGACCTTGTTGTCTACATTCGAAGCCTCGCACGACCACTCGAGCAACCGTAATCCGCCGGTGCGGGCCACTAAAGACCGAGCTTTTCCCTTGACAAGTTTGAACGGCCTATGTTACAAATTTCACGAAGTCGGTCGGGGAATTCCGACAGGCGGTTGCGCGAACGATCTGGAAGCTCTTCAGGATGCCCTGCACGGGGCATTTTTCTTGTCATCGTAAGAATCGTCGGCCTTGCTGATGTCTCCACGAGGCCACGCCTCAACGCATTTCTCGCCCCCGTCGGCCCCGCGCGACGAATGTAGGTGATAGCATGGCAGCAGATTATGCGGTCGTGGGCGTTTTCCTGGTGGTCGGCCTGCTCTTCGTGGTGGTCAACGTCGATATCGTTTCCCGCCTGCTTCGCCCCAGTAACCCCCAACCGGAAAAGTTGGCCCCGTACGAGTGTGGAGAGGATCCCATTGGCGGGCCCTGGATTCGTGTTCACATCCGCTACTACCTGTATGCCCTTGTCTATGTCATCTTCTCTGTGGAAACGATCTACCTGTATCCATGGGCGATCGTCTTCAGGAAGCTCGGGCTGTTCGCATTCGTGGAGATGATGCTTTTTATCGCCATCCTGCTGGTCGGTTTCGCCTATGCCTGGCGGAAGGGCGCCCTGGAATGGGCCTGATGACACCAGACGAGGTCATTCAAGTGATCAGGTCCGAGTTCGGCGAGGCCGTGAAGGCTTCGGAGGTCAAAGGCGTCGAGACCAGGATGAACGTTGATCGGGCAAAGAGCTACGAGATTCTCTCCCGGCTCAAGGAGATGGGGTTCGAATATCTGAACTGTCTCAGTGCTGTGGACTGGATCGCCAGCGACGAGCTTGAGGCGGTCTACAACCTCTCCTCCCTGAACGAGCCGACCAAGGCTCTGATCAGGGTCAGGGCTCCGAGGGAAGATCCGGTCATCCGGAGCGTCGTGCCCCTCTGGAGCACGGCGGACTGGCACGAGCGGGAGGCCTATGACCTCATGGGGATCCACTTCGATGGTCACCCCGACCTTCGGCGGATCCTGACCTCTGAGGATTGGGTGGGGCATCCCCTGCGGAAAGACTATAAGGATGAGCGGCTGGTTCCATACGAGCCGTTCTAGTACCGTTCCAACTATTTATGGCGACTTTGCCGTTCCGCGCGGTCGTGACCATTGCCGTAAGGCGCGCTGCTCACATTCGGCGCCTCAAGTTGGAACGGCACTAGCCGCGTAACGCCCCCTCGGGAACCAGGGAAGGCTGAGAAGATACTGGTAGGCATGGACCTCAGATCGAGAGCCCATTGAAGGTTGGAGTTGGAATATGATTCCGCCAGAGACGGAGATTATTGAACGCACCCAGGAGACGATGGAGGAGATGTACGTCAACATGGGGCCCCAGCACCCCAGCACACACGGGGTCCTCCGCCTCATGTTAAAGCTGGACGGTGAGATGGTCACCGAGGTGGTCCCCTACATCGGCTATCTGCACCGATGCCATGAGAAGATCGGGGAGAACCGGACCTACATACAGATCATCCCATACACCGATCGACTGGACTATCTCGCCTCCATGTACAACAACTTCGGGTATGTATTGGCGGTAGAGCGCCTGATGGGTCTCCAGGTGCCGGAGCGCGCCGAGTATATGCGGGTGATCCTTGCAGAATTGCAGCGGATCGCCAGCCACCTGATCTGGATGGGCACCTTCGGGATGGACCTGGGGAACTTCACGATCTTTATGTACTGCTTCCGGGAGCGGGAGAAGATCCTCGACCTGTTCGAGTCGGTCTCGGGGCAACGCCTCAACTACGCCTTCTATCGGTTCGGCGGGATGCCGATGGACTTTCCGCCGACGTTCCTCACCGATTGCAAGGCGTTTCTGGAGTGGTTCAAGCCGCGCCTGCCCGAGTACGACGCTATTATGACCGACAATATCATCTTCCAGAAGCGGGTGCAGGGACTCGGGAAGCTTGACCAGAAGACTGCCATCGATTACGCGATCAGCGGGCCGATGCTCCGGGCCAGCGGCGTCAAGTGGGACCTGCGAAGGGACGATCCGTATTCCATCTATGACCGCTTCGAATTCGACATCCCCGTGGGAGCCGCCGGCGACGTGTGGGACCGTTACATGGTCAGACGACTCGAGATGGCGGAGAGCGTGAGGATCGTCGAGCAGGCCCTCCGGGACCTGCCCCCTGGTGAGATCATGGGGAAGGTCCCAAAGAAGCTCAAGCCGCCGGCGGGAGACATCTACTCCAGGGTTGAGTCGCCGAGGGGCGAGCTGGGATTCTACATCGTTTCTGACGGCTCTGAGAAGCCCTATCGTTACAAGGTCCGCTCCCCGGCCTTTGTCAACCTGAGCGTGCTTCCCGTGATCGGTCCAGGGCACCTTATCGCCGACATGGTTGCGATCCTCGGGAGTATCGACATCGTGTTGGGCGAGGTGGACCGGTGATGTCGCGGCAGGGCTGACCCACCTCACCTTCACCGATGATGCTTCCTGTGCCAGACACACGTGTGCCGATCATGAGCGCGAGGCGCTGATGGAGAAAGCCTTGGAGAGGTTCTACAGCGTCTTCGCCGCGTGGGGTGTCCCCCCGTTCGTCCCCCAGTTGATCGTGATGCTGGTGGTGGTGAGCGTGGTCATCCTCTTCATCTCCGTCTCCGTCATGTTCATGATCTGGTGGGAGCGGAAGATCAGCGCACACATCCAGGTCCGCTATGGCCCGATGAGAGTCGGCGGCTGGCACGGCTGGGCCCAGAGCATCGCCGACGGGATCAAGCTCCTCCTCAAGGAGGACATTATCCCCGCCGGGGCCGATAAATTGGTGTTCGCCCTGGCCCCGATGGTGGTCTTCGCCGCCGCGCTCGCCGCCTATGTGATCATCCCCTTTGGCCCCAACCTCATCGTTCGCGACCTGAATATCGGCGTCCTCTTCTACATCTCGATTTCCTCCCTGACCGTGGTGGGGATTATCATGGCCGGCTGGAGCTCTAATAACAAGTACTCCGTCCTGGGCGCCCTTCGCTCGGCGGCCCAAGCGGTCAGTTACGAGGTCCCCCTGGTCGTCTCGGTCCTTGGCGTCATCATGACGGTAGGCTCACTCAGCATGATCCAGATCGTGGAAGCGCAGAAGCGGATCTGGTTCGTGATTCCGCAGTTCTTCGGGTTTCTCATCTACCTCACGGCGGCAATCGCCGAGTGCAATCGGCTGCCGTTTGATATCCCGGAAGCCGAGTCCGAACTCGTGGCTGGCTTTCATGTTGAATACAGTGGGATGCGCTTTGCCATCTTCTTCCTGGCGGAGTATGCCAATATGTTCACGGTGTCGGCCATCGCCACCGCGCTCTTTCTTGGCGGATGGCATGGGCCGCTGCTCCCGCCCTGGCTCTGGTTCCTCATCAAGACCTACTTTATTATTTTCGTCATGATGTGGCTGCGCTGGACCCTGGCCAGGCTGCGGGTCGATCAGCTCATGAACCTGGGGTGGAAGGTCCTGCTGCCGCTGGCGTTCCTGAACATGGGCATCACTGGATTGGTCCTGGTCATACACGGGTAACAGCGAGGAGGGCGCCCATGACTGTCACCCAAGCGGTGTTCTTCCTCTTGGCTGCATTTACGCTGGGGGCGGCCCTTTTGGTCGTCCTGGCCACCAATATCGTCCATTGTGCCATCGCGCTGGTCTTCACCTTCTTCGGCGTGGCCGCCCTGTACGTCCTCCTTGATGCCGAGTTCCTGGCCGCGGTGCAGGTCCTGCTGTACGTGGGCGGCATTACCATCCTGCTGCTCTTCGCCATCATGCTGACCAGCAGGATCTCGGCCAGAGGTGTCAAGATCATGAACGAGCAGGCGGGGATCAGCGCTCTCGTGGTCTTCGCCATCTTGGCGCTCATGGTCTTTGCCAACCTCAAGGGGTTCGTGCTTGCGGCTGCGCCCCTTCCGGCATCGTATGCTACCGCCTCACTGGGAAGGCTTCTGCTGACCACGTATGTTTTGCCATTTGAGGTCGTATCGATCCTGCTCCTGGCAGCGATGGTGGGTGCTATCATCCTGGCCAAGCGAGAGCGGGAAAAGGACTGAGTGATGGTGCCGCTTTCGCACTACTTGATCCTCAGCGCGGCCCTCTTCGCCATCGGGATGTTCGGAGCGCTGACCCGTCGCAACGCTATCGGGATCCTCATGGCGTTGGAGCTGATGTTCAACGCCGTCAACCTGAACTTCGTGGCATTTTCCCGCTATCTTCCCCAGACGATGCTCCAGGGACAGATCTTCGCCATCTTCGTCATTACGGTGGCGGCGGCAGAGGCGGCGGTAGGGCTGGCGATCGTCCTCGGGCTCTACCGTAACTTCAAGACCGTTAATGTCGACGAAATCAATCTGATGAAAGGGTAGGAAAACCGTGCGAGGTGCCAGGTGCGAAGTGCGAGGTGCAATGAACACAAGACCAGTTGACGCGACCCGGGACAGAGCACACCCATGAAACTCGTTGTGCTCGTCCCATTGCTGCCGCTGATCGGGGTGCTGATCAACGGTCTGTTCGGGATGAAGATCAGAGGGCGAGCCCACCTAGTAGCCGTCTCTGCGTCGGGGCTGTCGTGCCTTGTGGCGTTCCTGGTCTTCTTCCGGGCGGTTGGCGGTCACACGCTCGATTGGGACGTCTACTCGTGGCTGAAGGTCGGCGATTTCCAAGTGCCAATCGGCTTTCTTGTTGACCCGCTCTCGGCGGTGATGATGCTGGTGGTCACCTTCGTTGGATTTCTCATCCATGTCTATTCGATTGGCTACATGCACGATGACCGCGGCTACGCGCGGTTCTTCACCTACCTCAATCTGTTCATGTTCTCCATGCTGGTGCTCGTTCTGGCCAATAACTACCTCTTGATGTTCTTGGGGTGGGAGGGGGTCGGGCTCTGCTCGTATCTTCTGATAGGCTTCTGGTACGAGAAACAATCGGCCGCGGATGCCGGGAAAAAGGCCTTCGTCGTCAACCGGATCGGCGATGCGGGATTCCTGCTCGGACTCTTCCTCATTTGGAGCACCTTCGGGTCCCTGAAGTACGCGGAGGTCTTCAAGGCAGTCGACCCTGGTCTCGGCACGGGTATCTATACCGCCATTACCCTGCTGTTGTTCGTGGGGGCGATCGGAAAGTCCGCGCAGCTTCCGCTCTACGTCTGGCTGCCAGACGCGATGGAGGGGCCGACGCCGGTCTCGGCGCTGATCCACGCTGCCACCATGGTGACCGCCGGCGTTTACATGGTGGCCCGGTCGCACCCCCTCTATAACCTCGCGCCGTTCAGCCTCGAGATGGTGGCCTGGGTGGGCGCGGTGACTGCCGTCTTCGCTGCCACGATCGCGCTGGTCCAGAACGACATCAAGCGGGTCGTGGCCTATTCCACCATCTCCCAGCTCGGTTACATGTTCCTGGGGGCGGGTGTGGGCGCCTACGCCTCAGCCATCTTTCACCTGGGCACCCATGCCTTTTTCAAGGCCCTCCTTTTCCTCGGCGCCGGCTCGGTTATCCACTCCCTGCACGGGGAGCAAGACATCCGAAAGATGGGGGGACTCTGGAAGGCAATGCCAATCACCGCCTGGACCTTCCTGCTGGCATCGCTGGCCAACGCCGGGATCTTTCCCCTCGCTGGTTTTTGGTCTAAGGACGAGATCCTGTTTAACGCCTTTAAGCGCGGAATGACAGTCCCGTGGCTCCTGGGTCTCATCGGGGCCTTCCTTACGGCGTTCTATATGTTCAGGCTCTTCTTCCTGGTCTTCACCGGTCGGTCCAGGGGCGATGTCCATGCGGGCCACCACCCTCACGAATCGCCGCCGAACATGGCGTACCCCCTGGTGGTCCTTGGTTTCTTTTCCGTGATCGCGGGGCTGGTGTTCGGCTTCCCTCCCGACCATGGGTTGTACCATCGCTTTGTGGCTCCGATGTTCGAAGCGGCTCACGAACCAGCAGGGACGGCGGCCCACCTCTCGGTTTCGTACGAGATCGGCATGGCCGCGCTATCGCTGGCCATCGCGTTACTGGGGATTGGCTTGGCCTATCAGTTCTATATCAAGCGGCCGGGACTTCCCTCGGCCTTAGCCGACCGGATGAAGGGTGTGTATCTCCTTCTGCTGAACAAGTATTGGGTGGACGAGCTGTATCAGGCGATCTTCATCACCTTCGGCAAGCGCGTGTGCGCCTTCCTGTGGGGAGTCGATTCCCGGGTCGTTGACGGGGCGGTCAACGGGAGTAGTTGGGTGACAGTCCGGTTGAGTCTACTCTCGGCCTGGAACGACCTGAAGATCGTGGACGGGCTGGTCAATGCGATTGCCGACGTGATTCAGGGCGGAAGTCTCAGCCTCCGGCGGCTGCAGACGGGCGTCATCCAGAACTATATCCTGGCCATGGCGCTGGGCATTCTCGGCATGGTGGTGATTTATCTTTTCCTTTTCCCTTAGCAAGTTCCAGGTTCCGAGTTCGACGTTCCAGGTTGAAGGAAAGGCCCGGGAACTTGGAACATGGCACATGGAACCTGGAACAGGAGGCCTGTCGCTCCCATGAACGTGTTACAATTCCCCATTCTTTCCTTGATCGCCTACCTCCCGCTCCTCGGAGTCTTATTGATCCTTCTGATCCCGAAGGAGTCGAAGGGTGGCATTCGATGGACTGCTCTGGCCTTCACGCTGGCCGGCTTTGTGGCCTCTTTGTGGCTTCCGGCCCACTTCGATGCTGCAACGCCAGAGATGCAGTTCGTGGAGAAGTTTTCCTGGATCCCCTCGCTGGGCGCGACCTATTTCTTCGGCCTCGATGGGGTCAGCATCTGGCTCGTCATGTTAACCACCTTCCTGTCAGTGATCGGGGTCGTCTGCTCATGGGAGTCGATCACGGAACGGCTAAAGGAGTATTATGCCTTTCTCCTGATCCTGGAGACAGGGATGCTCGGCGTCTTTTTCTCGCTCGATTTCTTTCTCTTTTACATCTTTTGGGAGGTGATGCTGGTCCCGATGTACTTCCTCATCGGCGTCTGGGGCAGCGACCGTCGCCTCTACTCAGCCATAAAGTTCTTCCTGTACACCCTCTTTGGTAGCGTGATCATGCTGCTGGGGATTCTGGCGGTCTACTTCTACCACGGCGCCCAGACCGGGGTCTACACGTTCGATGTGCTCCGGCTGATGCAGGTCTCGTATCCCTCAACCCCGCTCTTTTCCCTGCTGGGCGTTCCGTTCTCGTTCCAGGATCTGGTCTGGCTCTCATTCTTCTTGAGTTTCGCCATCAAGGTCCCGCTGTTCCCATTCCACACCTGGCTGCCGGACGCCCACACGGACGCCCCCACGGCGGGCAGCGTCATCCTGGCCGGCGTTCTCCTCAAGATGGGGACCTACGGCTTCATTCGGTTCAATCTCCCCATGTTCCCTGAATCGACCAAACACTTCGTGCCGATGATCATCATCCTCTCGATCGTCTCCATCATCTACGGCGCAATGGTCTGCATGGTGCAGCCCGACATGAAGCGTCTGATTGCCTACAGCTCGGTCAGCCACATGGGCTTCGTCATGTTGGGGATATTCGCCTTGAACGCCCAGGGTGTCCAGGGGAGCATCCTGCAGATGGTCAACCATGGCCTTTCGACCGGCGCCCTCTTCCTGGTGGTCGGCCTGATCTACGACCGCCGCCACACCAGGCTCATCTCGGAGCTGGGAGGGCTCTCGAAACAGATGCCGATCTATGCCACACTGTTCGCCATCGTCATGCTCTCTTCCATGGGGCTTCCGGGGCTCAACGGCTTCATCGGAGAGTTCTTGATTCTCTTGGGGGTGTTCAAGGTCAATTATGTGTGGGCTGCCTTCGCGGTGACCGGCATCGTTCTCGGCGCGGCCTACATGCTGTGGCTGTATCAGCGGACCATGTTCGGCGCCCTGGAGAACCCGAAGAACGCCAACCTCAAAGACCTCAGTCCTAGGGAGATGAGCACCCTGATACCCATCGTCATCATGTGCTTCTGGATCGGCCTCTATCCCTCTCCTTTCCTGAGTCGGACGGAAGTGTCTGTCAAGAACATCCTGACGCGGGTCAATAAGGTGCAGGCTGTCGCCGCTAAGCCTGTCCTGAGCCGCGCCGAAGGACCTGTCCTGAGCCCGGTCGAAGCCTGCGCTGAGCCTTGTCGAAGCGGACCTATCCCGACGCGGCCGCCAGCGGCCGCCCTGCCGGTTCGGGAATCTCGATGACCCAAGCGTTCAACATAGCAGACCTCTCCACCGCCGCACCTGAGGTCATTCTGAGCGCGGTGGCCATGCTGATCCTCATGCTCGATTTCATCGCGCCGAGAGGCAAGAGGGACTGGCTGGGATACCTGAGCGTCCTCGGCGTACTCCTCACCCTGATGGTGGTGATCAGGCAGTGGGGGGCCACGCGGTCCGCCTTCAGCGGGCAATACATCAGTGACCCCTTTGCCCTGTTCTTCAAGGTCGTGTTCCTGGTCTCGTCTGCTCTCATCCTTCTGATGTCGATCGGTTACCTGAGAGGCGAAGGGATTGATAAAGGGGAGTTCTACAGCCTGATCCTCTTCGCCACATTTGGGATGATGCTGATGGCCAGCGCCGTGGACCTTCTGATCCTCTACATCGGGCTGGAGACCATGTCGATCCCGATCTACATCCTGGCCGGGTTCTTGAAACGGGAGCGGCGGAGCAACGAGGCAGCCCTCAAGTACCTGCTCATGGGAGGGTTCTCTTCCGCGGTCATTCTGTATGGGATTGTCATGCTGTATGGCCTGACCGGCGCAACCGGCCTCAAGGAGATTGCCTCCAAGCTGACGGCGGGAGCGGGCATGCTCTCAAACCCGGCGCTGATCCTGGCCATGGTGATGTTGGCAGCAGGCTTCGGATTCAAGATCGCTGCTGTCCCGTTTCACATGTACATCCCCGACGTCTATGAAGGTGCCCCAACTCCGGTGACGGCCCTCCTCTCGGCCGCCTCGGAGATCGCGGGCCTTGCCATCCTCCTGCGGGTCTTTTTGGTCGCCATACCAGGGCTTCAGGTCCGCTGGACTCTGCTCTTCTATGTTCTTTCCCTACTGACGATGACGGTGGGAAATGTGGTAGCGATTGCGCAGAGTAATATCAAGCGGATGCTCGCTTACAGCTCGATCGCCCACATCGGATACCTCCTGATCGGGTTGGTGGCGGGACCGGAGCGAGGGATCTCGGCCACGCTTTTGTACACCCTGGTCTACGCCTTGATGACGCTTGGAGCGTTTGCCATGGTGATCCTCCTCTGTGTGGGCGAGGTGAAAGGGGAGCGGATCGACGACTTCACCGGCCTGGCTCAGCGGAGCCCCATGGCGGCCGCGGCGATGTTGATCTTTCTCCTCTCTCTGGCTGGTGTCCCGCCGACTGCAGGCTTCGTGGGGAAGCTCTATCTCCTCGGGGCAGCCATCGAGCGCGGCTATGTCTGGCTCGCGGTGATCGCCGTTGTCAATTCGGCCATTTCACTCTTCTACTACATGAAGGTGACGATGGCGATGTACATGCGGGACGTTCCGCCTGCTGGCTTGGCCTTGAGCCCTTCCCGGCCCCTACGGGTGGCGCTCTTCGTAGCAGTGGTAGGCACCCTCGCCATCGGGGTGTACCCCGGGCCTTTTCTCGACCTTGCGAGGGCCTCGGTTGCCGGGCTCTGGTAGGATAAAATTCCAAGTTCCACGTTCCGGGTTCCGCGTTCTCTTTGAACATGGAACCTGGCACCTGGAACGCGGAACTGCGAAGCGGAACTCGGTTGCCCAGACTTGACAGGCCTGAGGGGGAGGGCTAAAGTGTGGCGCGGCCCAAAGGGAAGGGGAGGCTGGGTTCCCTGGCAGGGCGATGAAGGACAATCAGGTTTCGCTATGGCGTCAACTCGCCGGGTTGAGTTCGGTGGGAATCACCTTCGCTGCCGCGATTGCCATTGGGGCCGCGATCGGCATAGGCCTTGATCGGTGGCTCGAGACCTCGCCGTGGTTCACGATCATCTTCTTTGTCTTCGGGGTTGCGGCAGGCTTTGCAAACCTCGTGAAGGATCTGAAGCGTTGGGGGCGATGACGGTTCTGGACCGGCATCTGATTTCTCGCAGAAACGATCGGGGCGCGTAATGGAGCATCATCCGACGATCTTTCAAATTCCTAATTTTCTGGGGGCGCTCGGCATTGCCGGGCCGTGGGTGCCGGAGCATGTGACGATGGCCTGGCTTGTGATGGCGATCCTGGTCAGCGTCTCTTTTCTCGCCACAAGGAAACTCGAGTCGGTGCCGGGACCGATGCAGAACTTCATGGAGGTGGTCGTCGAGGGCTTCGGGAATCTCTTGGAGCAGATGATCGGGCCCAAAGGAAAGCGGTATCTTCCCCTGATCGGCACGGCAGGCCTCTTCATCCTTGTTGGCAATCTCTTGGGTGCCATCCCCGGGCTCAAGCCGCCGACGGCGAACCTTAACACCACGGCCGCATTGGCCATTACGGTCTTCCTCTCGTATAATTACTTCGGCATCAGGGAGCACGGGATCGTAGCCTACCTGCGCCATTTCTGTGGACCGATCCTGTGGTTAGCTCCGATCATGTTTCCGATCGAGTTCATCGGCCATCTGGCCCGGCCGATCTCCCTGTCGATCCGACTCTTCGGCAATATCTTCGGTGAGGAAAGCGTCATCGCCATCCTGCTGTCCCTGATCTGGCTGGTGATCCCGTACGCGATCTATCTGGGCGTCATGATGCCCCTCAGTCTTTTCACCAGCGTCGTTCAGACGTTTATCTTTGTGATGCTCTCCATGGTGTACATCGCCGGAGCGGTCGGAGTCGAGCACGAGGAGCACCACTAACCCCATCCATTGTTGAAAGGAGTGGCGTCGATGAGCCGCACACAAGGAGCGCGCGTATTGCTGTTGATGAGTGTTGTGCTTGCTTTTAGAGCCCAAGCCGCGTTGGCCGCCGAAGCGGCGAAGTCCGAGTCTTCGACCTTCTTTGTGGTCTCCGTCCTGACTGGGGGGTTTGCCATGGCGATCGCCTCGGCTGCGGCGGCGATCGGCCAGAGCCGGGCCATCGTGAGCGCCTTGGACGCGATCGGTCGGCAGCCCTCTGCGGCGGGCCGGATCCAGGTGGCCATGATCATCGGTTTGGCCCTGATCGAATCCCTGGCGATTTACGTGCTCCTTATAGCCCTCATCATCTTCTTCGCCAACCCCTTCATCAGGTACGTCGTCCCCGGGCCGTAGGGGAGGTCGGGGCTTCGGCGCGGAGCCGACAGCTCATAAGCAAGAAGGAAGCAGTGCTCCTCTCGTATCTGCCGATCGTACTTTTCGTGCTTCTGGCAGCAGGCTTCGCGCTGGCTACTCTCTTCCTATCGTCGGTGCTGGGGCCCCGGCGGCCTTCCAAGGACAAGCTCTCCCCGTACGAGTGCGGGATCGATCCGGTCGGCAGCGCCAGGGAGCGGTTCTCGGTCAAGTTCTACCTGGTCGCGATGTTGTTCATCGTCTTCGACATCGAGATCGTCTTCCTGTATCCCTGGGCGGTTGTTCTGAATAGCCTGAAGCTTTTTGGGTTGGTCGAGATGATCTTCTTCCTCGGCATCCTCCTGGTCGGCCTCCTGTATGTGTGGAAGAAGGGGGGCCTGGAATGGACAAGCTGAAGGAGGCGGAACCGGAAGAACACGTCACCGTTCGGAAGCTGCGGGAAAGGTTCCCAGACGCGGTTCTCTCGACCAAGAGCTTCCGCAACGAGATCACCATTCTGGTAAGAGCGGGCGACATCGTTCGCGCCTGCCGGTATCTGAAAGAGGACCCCGACCTCCGCTACGAATTTCTCTCCGATCTGACAGCAGTTGATCGGCTTGGGGAACATCCACGCTTCGATCTGGTCTACCACCTCTATTCGCTGCAGTTCAAGCGGCGGATCCGTTTGAAGGTCCAGGTGGAGGAGGGCGAGATGGCCCCGAGTGTCACGTCGGTCTGGAGCACCGCCAATTGGCACGAACGCGAAGTCTTCGACATGTTCGGAATCGGCTGTGAGGGGCACCCCGACCTTCGGAGGATCTTGATGCCGGAGGGATGGGAGGGGCATCCGCTCAGGAAAGACTACCCGGTGCAGGCCTCCCCCAAATGGTGGGAGGAAGGAGGGAACAGTGACTGAAGCCCGCACGATGACCATCAACATGGGGCCTCAGCACCCTAGCACCCACGGCGTGTTGCGACTGGTCCTTGAGCTGGATGGGGAGATCGTGGTCAGATGCACCCCTCACATCGGCTACCTCCACACCGGGATGGAGAAGATCGCCGAAAGCAAGCGTTACCAGCAGGTCATTCCGATTACTGACCGGATGGATTACCTGGCCCCCCTCAGCAATAACCTGGCCTATGTGTTGGCCGTGGAGAAGCTGCTGGGAATCGAGATCCCGCCACGCGCCAGGGTGATCCGTGTGATGCTGACCGAGCTGACCCGCATCGGAAGCCACCTGGTCTGGCTGGGGACGCATGCCATCGACATTGGAGCCATGAGCGTCTTCCTGTACGCGTTCAGGGAGCGTGAGCAGATCCTTGACATGTACGAGCAGGTGGCCGGAGCCCGCATGATGTCCAGTTACTTCCGGGTAGGAGGCCTGTTTGCTGACCTGCCGGAGGGATTCGAGAAGACCGTTCGCTCTTTTGTGACGACTTTCCCAGACCGCCTGGCTGAGTATGAGGACCTCCTCACCAGGAATCCGATCTGGATCCAGCGGACCAAGGGGGTCGGCGTCATCAAGGCGGAGGACGCCATTGACCTTGGCTTGAGCGGTCCTAACCTTCGTGCCTGCGGTGTCCCTTGGGACATCCGAACGTCCAATCCCTATTCGGGCTACGAGCAGTATGCCTTCGAGGTTTCCAGGGGGACCCATGGGGATGTGTATGATCGATACCTCTGCCGCATCTTTGAGATGCGTCAGAGCGTGACCGTCGTTCGGCAGGCCCTGGAGCGCCTTCCGGACGGTCCGATTGCCGTGCAGGATCCGAAACTGACGCCGCCGCCCAAGCCGATGGTCAAGCAGAGCATGGAAGCACTGATCCACCACTTTCTCCTCTGGTCGGAGGGGTTCCGGGCCCCGGCCGGAGAGGTGTACCAGAGCATCGAATCCCCGAGGGGCGAATACGGGGTCTACCTGGTCAGCGACGGGAGCAACAAGCCCTACCGGATCCACTTTCGCGCGCCATCCTTCGTGAACCTCCAATCCCTGCCCAGGATGGTGGAGGGGCGATTGGTGGCAGATCTGGTGGCGATCATCGGCAGTATTGATATTGTCCTGGGCGAAGTCGATCGCTGAAGTAAGGGGTGCGGCGTGCGAAGTGCGAGGTGCGAACCAAAGATAGAGGGATGTGCGGTGCGATGACCGAAGAGACGGTTCAGCAGATCCTGTCACGTTATCCTCATCACCGATCGGCCCTTCTTCCGCTGCTGCACCTTTGCCAGCAGGAGGCCGGGTATTTGACGGAGGAGGCCCTGCGCCTGTTGAGCAAGCGTCTCGGCCTGTCGCCGACCCAGGTGGTGGAGGTCGCCACCTTTTACGACATGTTCCACCTGAAGCCCGGCGGACAGCGAGAGATCTGGATCTGTCACAACCTGAGTTGCTCGCTCTTGGGCGCCGAAAAGGTGGTGCGGCGTTTCGAAGAGGCGCTTGGGATTGGCGCGGGAGAAACGACCCAAGATGGCTTGTTCAGACTCAAACGGGTTGAATGCCTCGCTGCCTGCGGGATCGCACCGGTTGTCCAGGTGGGGGCTGAATATTACGGCCCTGTTTCGCCGCAGGACGTTGCACAATTCGTTGAGCGACTACGAGCGCAATCAGCCGTCAGCAATCAGGGGTCAGCGTTTCTGCCGAAGGCTGACGGCTGAGCGCTGGATGCTTCAGAGATCGAGCAGGTATGAGTGAGAAGATCCTCACGAAGCGGCTTGAGAACCCAGGCTATGGTGGGACGATCGAGGAGTACCTCGCCACCGGAGGGTATCAGGCCATTGCGAAGGCGCTCAAAGAGCATGCCCCGGCAAGTCTGATCGAGCTGGTGAGGCGATCGGGACTCAGGGGCCGGGGCGGCGCGGGCTTTCCCACCGGAGTCAAGTGGGGCTTTGTTCCCAAGGATCCCGGTCTGACGAAGTATCTGGTCTGTAATGCCGATGAGAGCGAGCCCGGGACCTTCAAGGATCGGGATCTGATCATGCGGGATCCTCACCAGCTATTGGAAGGGATCCTCCTGGCCAGCTATGCCATCGGTTGTCAGACTGCGTATATCTACATCAGGGGCGAGTTCATAGCAGGGGTCGCTATTCTTGAACGGGCGATCAAGGACGCGGCCGCGCATAGTTTCTTGGGGAAGGACATATTGGGGAGCGGCTTCAGCGTGGAGATCTACCCCCACCGGGGGGCCGGCGCCTACATCTGTGGAGAGGAGACCGCCCTGTTGGAATCGCTCGAAGGGAAACGCGGGTTGCCGCGGCTGAAACCGCCTTTTCCGGCCACGGCGGGCCTCTATCGCCTTCCAACCGTGGTGAACAATGTGGAAACCCTCTGTAATCTTCCTCATATCGTGTTGCGAGGGCCAGAGTGGTTCTCCAGCATCGGTACCCCCAAGAGCACGGGAACCCGGATCTTTTCGGTGAGCGGGCACGTTCGTCGGCCCGGCAACTACGAGCTCCCGATCGATGTTCCGATGAGGGAGTTGATCTTCGAGCATGCCGGTGGGATGCGGGACGGTCGGCGTCTGAAGGCGGTCATTCCCGGGGGCTCCTCGGTGCCGGTCCTCACCGAGCAGTACCTGGACACCCGGATGGATTTCGAATCCCTGGCCAAGGCTGGCTCCATGGCTGGGTCGGGCGGCGTCATCGTGATGGATGAGAGCACCTGCATGGTCAGGACCGGGGAGGTCGTCGCCAGGTTTTATCATCATGAATCGTGCGGGCAGTGCACGCAGTGCCGGGAAGGGACCGCCTGGCTTCACAAGACGCTCCGTCGGATCGAGGAAGGCCGCGGCCGGAAAGCCGATCTCGACCTCCTCCTGGACATCTGCGATAACATGAAGGGGAAGACCATCTGTCCCCTGAGCGATGCCGCCGCCATGCCGATCGAGAGCTACCTGAAGTATTTTGGCGATGAGTTCGAGCGACACATCGTGGAGCACGCCTGCCCGTTCGCATCCACGGACGGGTCGTAGGCGGGCAGCAGGGGAGCGTGGTGCCAGATCCCGCCTTCTTCGTCATCATGGTGGCGAAGATCGTTGTGGTGTTCGGACTGATGTTGCTGAGTGTGGCGTATCTGACCTGGCTGGAGCGCAAGGTCATCGGTGACATCCAGGTTCGGCTCGGGCCGATGCGGGTCGGCCCCCACGGCCTGCTGCAACCGATCGCCGACGCGATCAAGCTGATGTTCAAGGAGGACATCGTCCCACAGGCTGCCGACCGCTGGATCTACCTTCTGGCCCCCACGCTTGCGCTCACCCCCGCCCTCATCTCCTTTGCCGTCATCCCTTTCGGAGACCGGATACGACTCTTCGGCCGGACCATCGACCTGGTCATCACCGACGTGAACATCGGGCTTCTGTACGTATTCGCTGTCGCCTCCCTCGGGATTTACGGGATCGTCCTGGGAGGCTGGGCCTCGAACAACAAATATGCGTTGCTGGGCGGGCTGCGCTCCGCTGCCCAGATGATCAGCTATGAACTGTCGTTAGGCCTCTCGGTGGTTGGTGTCGTGATGCTCTCCCAGTCGCTGAGTCTGGTGCAGATCGTGAATGCCCAGTCAATGGCCTGGTTTATTGTTCTCCAGCCGATCGGCTTCCTTATCTTCCTGATCTGTGCCATCGCCGAGACCAACCGCGCGCCCTTCGATCTTCCGGAAGCCGAAACCGAACTGGTGGCCGGCTTCCACGTCGAGTACAGCTCCATGAAGTTCGCCATGTACTTCATGGCCGAATACGCCAACATGATCACCGTTGCCGCCATGGCGACGACCCTCTTCCTGGGCGGCTGGAGGGGACCGTTCCTGCCGCCCGTGGTCTGGTTCCTGGTGAAGCTGTTCCTGCTCATTTTCCTCTTTATCTGGATACGGGCGACTCTTCCACGTTTCCGGTACGATCAACTGATGCGATTCGGGTGGAAGGTTCTGCTGCCCGTGGCGCTCGCCAACGTCATGATCACGGCCGCCTTCGTTGCAATGAGGTAGATATGGAATGGTTGGTGTTCGCCCCGCTGGCTGCCGTGGCCCTCGCGACCGCCGTATCGGTCATCGTCCTGCGAAATCCGATCTACTGTGCCCTGTCGCTCGTTGGAACGTTCTTCGCGCTGTCGGGCCTTTATCTTCTCCTGCAGGCTGAGTTCATCGCTGTCGTACAGGTGATCATCTACGCTGGGGCGATCATGGTCCTGTTCCTCTTTGTGATCATGTTGCTTGACGTGGGACACGAACCACCTGCGTGGCTGCGACGGGATCGGCCCAAGCTGGTGCTCGGCATGGTCTTGATAAGTCTCCTGCTGCTTGAGCTGGCTGTTGCCATCGGATCCAGGGTTTCTCAGGGCATCCAGGGGCCCTACACATCCGAGCTCGTCAACGCCATCGGGAATACCCAGCTTGTTGGCCGTCTTCTGTTCACCGATTTCCTGATCCCGTTCGAGATTACCTCAATCATCCTGCTCGTCGCCATTGTTGGCGCGATGGTTTTGGCCAAGAGGTAGTGAAGTGCGAGGTGCGAGGTGCGAGGTGCGATGACAGGCGCGGTTCCTTTGAACGCGTATCTGATACTCAGCGCCGCCCTCTTTGTCATTGGGGTAATCGGGGTGCTGATCCGGCGCAATGCGCTGATCATTTTTATGGCAATCGAGCTGATGCTGAACGCGGTGAACCTCACCTTTGTTGCCTTCTCGAGGTTCCTCGCTTCGATGGATGGGCAGATCATCGTGTTGTTCGTGATGGCGGTGGCTGCAGCCGAGGTTGTGCTAGGACTGGCCATTATCATCGCGCTCTACAGAAACAAAGAGTCCATCGATGTGGACGAGATCAATCTCCTTAGAGGCTAGTTCCATGTTCCATGTTCCACGTGCCAAGTTCGGAGTTGAAGAATGTCCCGACTTTCGAGAAACCTGGAACCCGGCACCCGACACCCGGAACCCTGAACCATGATTTGGCTGATTCCGCTTTCTCCGCTGGTGGGGAGCCTCGTCGTGGGGTTGATGGGCCGCCGGATGCGGAGAAGCTGGGTGGCCGTGGTCGCATGCGGAGCTGCGTCGCTTGCTCTGCTGTTCTCTCTGGGTTGCTTCGCTCGCCTGATCTCGCTGCCCGCGGAAGGGCGTCTCTTTCGCCAGTCGCTCGGCCCCTGGATCGCCTCCGGAAACTTCTCGGTGGCCTTCGGGGTCCTGTTTGATCCCCTCTCTGCGATCATGGCCTTGGTGGTCTCCGGCGTCGGTCTATTGATCCATGTGTACTCGATCGGCTATATGGCGGAGGACCGCGACTACCACCGGTTCTTCTCGCTGCTCAATCTTTTCCTGGCTGAGATGCTGGTCTTGGTCCTTGCCGATAACTACCTCCTCCTCTTTGTGGGGTGGGAGGGTGTCGGCCTCTGTTCGTATCTCCTCATTGGCTTCTGGTTCGAGCGACCCGCTGCGGCGTCTGCCGGGACCAAGGCCTTCCTGGTGAACCGGATCGGCGACGCCGCCGTCGTCGTGGGGTTGATCTGGATGATCCAGTTGTTCGGGTCGCTTGACTTCCAGGTGGTCTTCAGAGGGGCACCGGCGGCGCTTTCGCACGGGTCCGTTGCGGCCACGATCCTCTCGCTCCTCCTCTTCGCCGGGGCAACCGGGAAGTCGGCCCAGCTTCCCCTCTATGTCTGGCTGCCCGATGCGATGGAGGGTCCCACACCGGTCTCGGCCCTCATTCACGCCGCCACCATGGTGACGGCTGGGGTCTATCTGGTTGCCCGCTCCGCCCCCCTGTTCCAACTGGCTCCCGTGAGCCTGGAGATCGTCGCATGGATCGGCGGGCTGACAGCCCTGTATGCTGCCAGCATTGCCCTGGTTCAGACCGACATCAAGCGGGTCATCGCCTACTCGACCATCTCCCAGCTCGGCTACATGTTCTTGGGCCTGGGCGTCGGCGCGTACGCCGCCGGGATCTTTCACCTGATGACCCACGCCTTCTTCAAGGCGCTCCTCTTTCTCGCCGCTGGGTCGGTGATTCATACGCTCCGCGGCGAACAGGATCTGAGGAAAATGGGGGCCCTGCGGAAGTCCCTCGGCGTCACCGCCGCGAGCTTTCTTGTCGGCGCGCTGGCCAATGCGGGGATTGTCCCCTTCGCCGGCTTCTGGAGCAAGGACGAGATCCTTTTTGCGACGTATGCCTCTGGGCATCGGCTGCTCTGGGGCCTTGGAGCGTTAACCGCCGCGGGCACGGGGTTTTATATGTTCCGCCTCTACTTCCTCGCGTTTGAGGGGAAGTCCAGGCTCGACCCTCGCCTGGCCGGTCACCTGCACGAGGCGCCATGGAGCATGCGCCTGCCGCTTGTGCTGTTGGCTCTCGGATCGGCGACAGTCGGATTCTTCGGCGTGCCTCCAGACTCTGGCCCATTTCACCGCTTCCTGGGTCCGGTCTTCCCTGCCGCGGCGCATGAAGGCGGCTCGGCGGCGCCAGCCTCCGGGATCGTTCTCGCGTTGGCTGCCCTCGTGATGGCGCTGGCTGGGATCGTCATAGCTTTTCGGTACTACCTTCAAGAGCCCTGGAGACCCGAGGCAATGGCGGCGCGGTACCCCACCCTGTACCGTGCCCTCCTCTACAAGTACTGGGTGGATGAGCTGTATGAAAAGGCGGTGGTCCGCCCGATCTCAAGTGCAGCTCGTGCCTTATCGACATCGTGTGATGCGAACATGATAGACGGGTCAGTCAACGGCATCGCCTCCCTCGTGGGAAGGGCCGGCGGCGTTCTGAGGCGGCTTCAGACGGGCCATGTGCCGACCTATGTCCTTTCGATCCTGGTGGGTGTCGTGGTCCTGTTGGGGTACCTGGTTTTTGTCGGATAGAGCGCAGGAGACGATATGAGTCAGACGAGCGGTCCGATCCTGTCACTCCTCATCCTGCTCCCTCTGCTCGGCGCCATCCTGCTCGCACTTGTGGAAGGGGCGCGAGAGTCGCTCATCAAGCGGCTCGCGCTTGCGATATCCGGTCTGGATTTCCTCCTCTCCGTGATCGTGTATGCGCGCTTCGATCCCGCCGTCGCCGGCATGCAGTTCGTGGAGCGTGCGCCATGGATCAGCTCGATCGGGAGCAGCTATCTCCTCGGAGTGGACGGGATCAGCCTTCCGCTGCTGCTGTTGACCACGTTTCTGTCGCCCGTCGCCATTCTCGCGTCCTTCTCCGGCATCGGGGGCCGAGTGAAGGGGTTTATGATCTGCATGCTGCTACTTCAAAGCGGCATGATCGGAGTGTTCCTGGCTCTGGATCTTGTCCTGTTCTACGTCTTCTGGGAGGGGATGCTGATCCCGATGTATTTCCTGATCGGCATATGGGGCGGCCCGAGGCGGGTCTACGCGACATTGAAGTTCGTCCTGTACACGATGGCGGGGAGCGTGCTGATGCTTCTGGCGATGATCGCCCTGGCCTTCCTGCACCGGGGCGCCACGGGTCGGTTGACCTTTGACCTCCTGGAGTTGATCGGCGGGCCGATCCCGTACCAGGCCCAGCTCTGGCTGTTCGCCGCCTTCGCCCTCGCCTTTGCCATCAAGGTGCCGATGTTCCCCTTTCACACGTGGTTGCCGGACGCCCACGTGGAGGCCCCCACGGCGGGAAGCGTGCTTCTGGCAGGGGTCCTTTTGAAGATGGGGACCTATGGTTTCCTCCGGTTTGCCCTCCCGCTCTTTCCGAGAGCCGCCGCCGCCTTCTCCCCCCTGATCTCTGTGCTTGCCGTGGTCGGCATCCTGTACGGCGCCCTGGTCTCCATGGCACAGGACGACCTCAAGCGGCTGGTGGCCTACAGCTCGGTGAGCCACATGGGGTTCGTGATGCTGGGGATCTTCGCCATGAATCTGCAAGCGGTCGAGGGTTCGATCCTCCAGATGGTCAATCACGGCCTCTCCACCGGTGCCCTCTTCCTGCTGGTCGGGATGATCTATGAGCGGCGTCACACCCGGATGATCGAGGAGTTCGGCGGGCTCAGCCGGGTGCTCCCCCGCTTTGCCCTCTGCTTCCTGGTTGTGACGATGTCCTCCATCGGCCTTCCGGGCCTGAACGGGTTCGTGGGGGAATTCCTGATCCTTGCAGGAACATTCCGCGTCCACAAAGGATTTGCGGTGCTCGCCGCCATTGGGATCATCCTGGCGGCGGTCTATATGCTCTGGATGTGGCAACGGGTGATGTGGGGGGAGATCCGCCGACCCGAGAATCTCGGGCTCGGCGATCTTGGCCGCCGTGAGATGGCGATCCTGGTCCCAATCATTCTCCTCATTCTGTGGATCGGCCTCTCCCCTAATCACCTCCTCAGAAAGATGGATGCGTCCGTCAGTCAGCTCCTTGGACAGATCGCGGGCGCTCCACGAGCCGAGCTGGCATTGCCGCTTCGCGGTTCCGGGCTCCAGGTTCCACGTTCTAGGTTGGCGAGAATCGCATACCCTATCTTCAAATCGGAACCCTCGGCAAACAACCGTGGCCCTTTTAACTCGGAACTCGGAACTAGGAACCTATTTTAGACATGGACCTTATTCTGCCTCAGATTGACTGGCTTCCCCTTGCTCCGATATTGCCGGTCGCCATTGGCGGTTTGGCGGTATTGGTTGGAGATCTGTTCTTTCCGGCAGGGCGGAAGAACCTCAACGCCATCCTGAGCCTGGCCTCGCTCGCTCTCTCGATCTTTGTGTCGATCCGCCTGTGGGGAGTGGTTCGGTTTTCGATCAACGACGCCCTGGTGCTGGACCGGTTCGGGCTCTTCTTCTTTCTCGTGATCGCGCTGGTCTCACTCCTGACCGTTCTGCTCTCGATGGGGTATCTCGACGAGAACACACCCGACCAGGGCGAGTACTATAGTCTTGTGCTCTTCTCGACGTTGGGGATGATGCTCATGGCTTCTGGAGGGGATCTGGTTGTGATTTTCCTGGGGCTGGAGACGCTCTCGCTGGCCCTCTACACGCTCTCTGGATTCCGGAGGGCTGAGCTTCGCTCCAACGAGTCGGCCTTGAAGTACCTCCTCCTTGGGGCCTTTGCGAGCGGCTTTTTCCTCTACGGCATTGCCTTGATCTACGGGGCGACCGGCACGACCGTGCTCAGACGCGTCGCAGCCTTCCTCGCTGATGGGAAGTCCCACGGCCCCCTGCTCGTGATTGGAGGTGGGTTGCTGCTCGTAGGATTCGGCTTCAAGGTCGCGTCCGTCCCGTTCCACATGTGGACGCCCGACGTCTATGAGGGCGCACCTACCTCGGTGACAGCCTTCATGATCGCCGGAACAAAGGCCGCTGCCTTCGCCGCCTTCTTGCGGGTATTCCTTTTTGCATTGCCGACCCTCCACATCCAGTGGTCGGCGGTGATCTGGGTTCTAGCGGTCCTGACCATGACCCTGGGGAATCTGGTTGCGCTGGTCCAGAATAATGTCAAACGGATGCTGGCCTACAGCTCGATCGCACATGCCGGGTATGTGCTGGTCGCCGTGGTCGCCGGTGGGTCCTCAGGAGCCACCAGCGTTCTCTTCTACCTCGTCGCATATGCCCTGATGAATCTTGGCGCCTTCGCCGCGATCATCGCCTTGCAAGGCCATGGGCAGGAGCTGCTTTTCTTGGGCGACTACGCAGGACTTGGGTTTCGGAGGCCGGCCCTTGCCGCCTGCATGGCCCTCTTCATGTTTTCGCTGGCCGGAATCCCCCCCACAGCCGGGTTTATGGGGAAGCTCTACATTTTCAGTGCCGCGCTTGAGGCGCACTATCCCGGTCTGGCAGTGATCGGTGTCCTGAACAGTGTGGTCTCGGTCTACTTTTATCTGCGGCTGATCGTCATCATGTACATGAGCGAGCCGGCAGCCGAGCGGCCGCCTGTCCCGCGGTCAGCCCCAGCCGTCCTGGCAGTGGGAATGTCCGCACTGGGAACCCTACAGATCGGCTTGTTCCCGGCGAGGTTACTCGATCTGGCCCGGCAGTCGATCGCCGCCCTGGGAAAATAGCGGAGGGCTCTGATCCGATGAGGGCGATCAAGATCCCGGAGAAGACGGTGACGAGGCTTTCGATCTATCTGAGATGCCTGGAGGAGTTGGAGAACGACGAGATGTCCAGCGCCACGTCCAGGCAATTGGCGGATCGGTTCGGCCTCAATTCCGCCCAGCTCCGGAAAGACTTGGCGTACTTCGGCCAATTCGGCGTCAGGGGTCTCGGGTACTATATCACGCCCCTCCGGCAAAGCCTGGAGGGGATTCTCGGCCTGAAGAGGGAGTGGGAGGTGGCCCTGGTAGGGTTGGGAAACCTGGGCTCCGCGCTCATCCGCTATAAGGGATTTCGGGAGAAAGGATTCAAGATCTCCGCTGTGTTCGATCAGGACCCGGCAAAGATAGGTCGGCGGGTTGAAGGGATCCAGGTCATGGGCGCGTCAAAGATCCTCCCGGTGATCCGAAAACGGAAGATCAAGATCGCGATCCTGGCCGTTCCCGCAGTCACTGCCCAGGCTGTCCTCGACCTCCTTGTGGAGGCCGGCGTCTCGGCGGTCCTGAATTTCGTCCCGGCCCAATTGACGATCCCGGGATGGGTCAAACTTCAGAACGTTGACTTGGCGGTCCTCCTGAAGACCCTGAGCTACCACACCGCCCGAACGAAGCGGCCCTCCTCCGGCAAAGCCTGACCCTTTCCTAAGCCCTCAGCCCTCAGCCGTCGGCTTTCAGCAAAGACAAAAGAGATGAACGGCCATGAGGCTGGGATGCTCGGATGCCAGAAGGCACGAAAGCTTCCCAGCCTAAGCGCGTACGACCCCTCACCTATTTCTTTTTCTCCTTGAGGAGCATCTCGATATTCCTCTTAAAATCTTCCTCGGTCATTGCCCCGTCGGCCCGTCCGAACAGGGTACCATCCCTGTTGACCAGGAGGGTGGCCGGGGTCCCCTCGATCTTGTAACGCCGGCCGATCTCACCGGTTGCGTCGTGTCCGACCGGGTAGGGAACTTCGTACTTCTCAACAAACTTCCGCGCGTCAGCCTCGTTATCCCACGTGACGTTCACCCCCAGCATGACCAGCCCCTTACCCTTGTACTGCTTGTAGAGCTTCGCCAGAACGGGAGCCTCCCGTTGACAGTGGGGTCACGTGGAGTGGAAGAAGTTAATCAGAACCGGCGTCCCGCGGTGCTTTTGAAGGGAGGTGGTCTTTCCATTCAGGAGCTGCAGTGTGAAGTCTGGTACGGGGGCAGCGTGGACCGCCTGGAAAGCCGATGCCCCAATGAGAAGCGCTGCAAAGCAGGCGATCACCTTCCGAGTGCGCGAGGCCTCCTGTGGCTGTCTCAAGCACTTTCTCATGTGTGATTCCTCCGAAGAGATTGTGGTGTCTACGGGATACCTCAGCCTAGACCATACTCCTTCCAGCGACGATCGACCAAGGCCCTGGTTTGGACATCCATCACCTGCTCCTCAGGCCATTCCCGCGTGAACCCCTCCTCCTTCCACTTGCGAGTGCCATCGATCCCCATCTTAGAGCCATACTTGGGCAGCCGACTCGCGTGATCCAGGGTTTCGACCGGGCCCATGACGAACTCGATGTCCCGTTCGGGATCGATATGATTCAGGACCTTCCAGATCACCTCGGCTGGATCACGGACGTTCACCTCCTTGTCCACGACAACGATCACCTTGGAGAACATCGCTTGGCCAAGACCCCAGATCGCGTGCATGACCTTGCGCGCGTGGCCTGGGTACTGCTTGTCGATGCTGACGATGAAGAGGTTATGGAAGATCCCTTCGAAGGGCATATGGAAGTCCACGACCTCGGGCAGTTGTTTTCTCAGAAGCGGCCTGGTCAGCCGTTCTACTGCGGCGCCCATGTAGCAGTCCTCCATGGGGGGGCGGCCGACGATGATCGTTTGGTAGATCGGGTCCCTGCGGTGGGTGATGGCGGTCAGGTGAAAGACGGGATAGTAGTCGGGGAGGGAGTAAAAGCCAGTGTGGTCGCCGAACGGCCCCTCCAGGCGCAGCTCATCAGGTTCGACGTACCCTTCCAGCACGATCTCGGCATTGGCGGGAACGTCCAGGTCAACCGTCTCGCAGCGGACCAGTTCTACCGGTTGCTTCCGGAGGAAGCCAGCGATGAGCATCTCGTCGATCCCTTCGGGTGCCGGCATGGCCGCCGACAGGGTGGTGGCCGGGTCAGGCCCCAGGGCAACGGCGACCTCGGTGCGACGACCCAGCCGGCGGTTTTTCCGATAGTGTCCGGCTCCGCCGTGATGGATATGCCAATGCATCCCGGCCGTGTGTTCATCGAAGATCTGCATCCGGTAGAAGCCGCAGTTCCGCGCGCCGGTCTCCGGGTCTTTGGTGAAGACCAGGGGGAGGGTGATATATCTGCCGCCATCGAGGGGCCAGGACTTGATGGCTGGCAACAGCCCAAACGAAGGGTCTTTCGTGATGATCGCTTCCTTGCAGACGCCATCCTTCACGCGTTTGGGGAGAAAGTTTGCAAGCTCCTTAAGCCGGGGCAGCATCCGGAGCTTCTCGAGGAACCCCTCCGGGGTTTTCATCTCGAGGATGCCGTCCAACTCACTGGCCAAGTCGTCCAGCGAAGCAAGTTGCAGGGCAAGGCAGATCCGTTCCTCGCTGCCGAAGGCGTTGATCAGGAGCGGCATCGAGGAGCCCTTGACCCGCTCGAAGAGGAGGGCTGAGCCGAGGCGCTTGCTGACTCGATCGGTGATTTCAGCGATCTCGAGGATCGGGTCCACGTCGGCCGTGATGCGCGCGAGGAGTCCCCGACCCTGAAGGGCGGCGATGAAGGCCCGAAGATCTTCGTAGGCCATGCGCACTACGCCCTGTCTGGATTGCTTGATCGGATTTTCAAGAGGACTAGCCGTACTGGCATGAACCCCTCCAACACTCGCTGACACTATAACGAAGAGGGGTGAAGGTCGGCAAGGGAAAACTAGAAAGACGGCCCCAGATATGGGGCCGAGTGTCGTGTCCAGCACATTCGCCTTGACCCTCCGTGGCTGGCCCACCTATACTAATTCGACGTGTTGGCTTCGAATAGGTCCAGGTTCCTGGTTCCAGGTAATGGGTTTCCTGAAGCTCGAAGGGTTCTTCAACTCGGGAGCTGGCACGAGGAACTGAACACTGTTATCAACGAGGGAAGGCATGACTCGGACGCCAGGTCCCCTTTCTAAGCTGCTCCGGCGGCGCGGCGATGCGGTTCCGCTCGTGAAGGAAGTTCCTCCTTCCTCCGGGGAACTCCTCCGGCTGATGAGTTCCTTGCACACTGTGATGCAAGGTGCCCACACGGATGGCGGTCTGGTGTCTGCCCTCAGGGGCTTCATCGCCGATGAGCAACGTAGGATTCTCGAGATCCATCGACATGGAGCGAGCGGACGGGAGGTGGTTCTGGCCATCACCGAACTGACGGACGCAGTAGTGACCTCTCTCTATCGACTGGCGGATGCGGCCTGTGATCCGGCTCTCCGGAGCAACTCTGAAGGATGCGTGCTCATCGCGCTGGGTGGGTATGGCCGGAGGGAGCTGAATCCAGCCTCCGATGTCGATCTCATGTTTCTCTATCCCCGCAAGGCCGATGCCTACGTGGACGCGATCCTGCATCCGGTCTTGAGCAGCCTGTGGGATGTCGGCTTCGTCGTGGGACATAGCTGCCGCTCCATCGATGACTGCGTGCGGATGGCTGAGGTCGACCCGACCTCTCGTACCTCTATGATGGAAGCTCGGTACCTTGTTGGGGAGCAAGAGATCTATCAGGCGTTTTGTGTCAAATTGGAGCGCTCGGTCTTCCACAAGCGTGCCGGGGCCTTCGTCCAGCGGAAGCTCGAGGAATCCCGCGAACGTCATCATCGATACGGTCCCTCCATCTACCTGCAAGAACCGAACATCAAGGAAGGACCGGGGGGCCTGAGAGACCTTCACACCGCTATCTGGATTGCCCGGGTTACCCAACGGGCTGGCACTCTGCACGAACTGGTGCAAGGAGAGCTTCTTAGCCAGGAAGAAACGGAACGCTGGGATCGTGCCCTGGACTTCATGCTCCGCTTGCGCAACGAACTCCATTACCTCTGTCGTGGCAAGAATGACGTCCTCTCTCTGTCTCTGCAAGAACAAGTGGCAGCCGACCTGGGGTTCTTGGACACGCCTCGTTCCTACGCTGTCGAGGACTTCATGCAACAGTATTACCTGGCGGCAAAGGATATCTCGCTCCTGTCGGAGCAATTGATCTCGCGTTGCACGCGAGGCAAGTCACAGGTGGAGATGGTAATGGAAAAGCTGAAGGCTCGCGATATCGGCGATGATCTGACGGAAATCGACCGCCAAATCCATGTGTTGCCAAAGAATCGGGGGCTTTTCCGGGAGGATCCTGTTCGGCTGCTAAAGGTCTTCTGGTACGCGCAGCAGATGGGGTACGCGCTGAGCCCGGAGATCAAGGACTATATCAGGGCTGATGTTCACCTCATCGGTGAGGCGGTCCGACGATCGAGTCGAGCGTTGGGCTTCTTGCTGGCCATCCTGCGGGAACCCAAGGGAGTGGCTGCGACGCTCCGGAGTATGCATGAGCTCGGAGTGCTCGGCAGCTACATCCCGGAGTTCGCCAAGCTCACCTGTTTGGTGCAATTCGATTTCTACCATAAGTACACGGTCGATGAACACACCTTCCTTGCCATCGAGAACCTGGAACGCCTAGATGGCGTCTCAGGATTCTATGGCGAAGAGTTTCGTTCGATCGCGTCGGACCCAAAGAGAATGGAGATCCTCCGACTGGCGCTCTTGCTCCACGACATCGGAAAGGGGGAGGGCCGCGGCCACGTCGCGAAGGGGATCACCTTGGTCGATGCCATCCAGACCAGGATGGGCATCCCGGAACCAGACGCCGAGGACGTCCGCTTCTTGGTGGCGCACCATCTGACCATGTCTCATGTCGCCCAGCGTTTGGACCTGGACGATGAGGCGATGGTGATTGACTTTGCCAAACACGTGCAGACGCTGGATCGGTTGAAGATGCTCTACCTCCTGACCTACTCCGACATCAAGGCGGTTGGCCCGGGTGTCTGGACCGAGTGGAAGGGCACGTTGTTATGGGAACTCTACATGAAGACCCATACGATCCTCACGAGGGGGATCCCCGAGGGCGAGGATGACCTTGCCAGGGCCGAGCGAGTGACATCCCAGCTCACTCAGGAGCTGTCGCCGGAGTTCGGGGTGGAAGCGGTCAAGCGGCACCTCCAGGAAGCGCCCACGCGGTACCTGCTGACGACCTCGCTGGGCAAGATCGCCTCGCACATGCGCTTGATACAGCGCGTGCAGCAAGGCGAAGAGGCCGCCAGCCAGTGGGCGGCGTTCCCGTTGGCCGGCTACTCGGAATTCACGATCTGCGCCTTCGGCCGCCATGGGCGGTTTGCCCAAATCGTGGGGACTCTGAGCGCGAATGGGATGAACATTCTGAGCGCGCAGATCTTCACGCTGGCCAGCGGCATGGTGATCCGCCACTTCAGGGTGGACGATGGGAAGGGCTCTGCCATTGAGGACCCTGGGGTGTGGGAACGGCTGGTCGCAGATGTGCAGCATGTTCTCGCCGAAAGGGTGAACGTCCGTGAACTCATCAAGCGTCGCAGGAAGGATGTCCTGGCACGGCCGATGCAGAAGGGCGTGCTGCCTCCGATCAAGGTCGAGTTCGATAACCTGGTGTCCGAAGCCTACACCGTCCTGGATGTCCGGACCCAGGACCGGCTTGGACTCCTGTATCTGATTTCCAGCACGCTCTCGGAGCTCAGCGTGGATATTCGCTCCGCAAAGATCACCTCAGATTCAGATCTGTTCTTGTAAGTATTGTATTTGAGTAATATGTAGGGTTCCATGATGACGTATGATT